>JAFGGD010000054.1 GCA_016930695.1 Candidatus Eisenbacteria bacterium | reverse complement strand
TTGGCCGTGGCAACCCCCCCCCACCCCCCCCCGAGGGATCGAGACCGGACCGAAGGTGAATCTCCGCGGAGGGAGGCCTCGAGACGTCCCGGTGACCTCCCGATTTTCGATCCACGCTTCATGGTCCGGCCGGCCCTTCCCATCCGCCCAACCGCACGTCCCGGGCCGACGGTCGCCGATCCCTCAACGGATCCGTTCCCATGGGTCAACCAGAGCAGAAAGCATGCCGGGGGGAAGAGAGAGCCACAAGATCGACAACTTGTTGTTGTTACTGGCGATGTGAGATGGCGCCCCAGGGGCGTCCTTTTAAAAAGCGCCCATGGCGTTGTCGGGCGTCGCAAAGAAAGTGGGCGGATATCAAGTCGTTCGCACGAGGGGTGTTTTCTTAGCACGGTTCAAAGCCTTACAATAGGAGGGTGCCGGGCCGTTGGGGTCCGGACCCGCCGGGAATCCGGAGCCTTGGGGGACCGGGATGAGTAGGAATTTCGAGCATTTCGACTTCTGCTCGGGACGGGCGCTCGGGGGGCGATACGTTCTCGAGGAGAGGATCGGCGCCGGCTGGGAGGGGGAGGTCTATCACATTGTGGAACGAGGCACCGGGATCAGCCGGGTAGCCAAGTTCTACTACCCCGATCGAAACGGCAAAGGGAGCGCGGCGCGGAAGTACGCCATGAAACTGCACCGTCTCCGCGACTGCCCGGTGGTGATTCCCTATCTGTACCACGACAGAATCTCCTTCCGCGGGTACACGATTGAATACGTGGTCGCGGATCTTGCGCCGGGGGAAATCCTGAGCGCGTTTCAATGTCATCAGCCCGGGAAACGGTTCGCCTCCTTTGAGGCGCTCCACCTTCTTCACGCGATCGCCACCGGAATCGAACCGATTCACGACATGGGCGAGTATCACGGGGATCTGCACGACGACAACATTCTCGTCGAGAGGCGCGGTCTCGGCTTTCGAATCAAGACGGTCGATTTTTTCGATCTGGGGCGACCATCGAGAGAGAAAATCCTTCAGGACGTGGTCGACATCGTCCACCTTTTCCACGGGATCCTCGGCGGAGCCCGCTATTACGGAAAGCAGCCCCCCCTCGTCAAAGAGATCTGCCGGGGCTTAAAAGGAACGCTGATCCGGGATCGCTTCCGCTCCGCGGGCGATCTCCGCTTCTATCTCGAAACCTACGACTGGGAAGCGTGAAGCGCGGCCGCCGCTCGCCCGGCATCGCGGGCCGATTCGGGGGAATGCGAGGGGACGCGGTCGCGCCCGCCGCGAACTCCCGTAACGGAAAGAACGCAGACCCGTTCCCGGTTTCCTTGCACGAAAGCCGCGCGTTCCGATAGTCTGGCGAGGAGTTTTCCCCGTCTCGCCCCGGAGGAGGTTTCGTGAGCCTTCCGCCCTTGACCCGAACGAAGCTCCTCGGGGTATTGATCACCTCGCTCGCCCTACTCGTTTTCGAGATCGCCCTCACCCGTATCTTCTCGGTGGTGCTCTGGTACCACTTCGCCTTCCTGGCGATTTCCCTCGCTCTTTTCGGTCTCGGTGCGGGGGGGCTGCTCCTCCACTTCTTCCCCGAACGATTCCCGCGGGAAGGCGTCGACGCGCAGATGGCCCGTTTCGCGCTTCTCTTCGCCCTCTCCATGCCGGGGGCTTTCGTGTTGATTCTCGGCGTGCCGTTCGTCTACCGCGTCTCCCTCCCCGCCTTCGTGTCCCTCTCGTTGATCTATCTCTTCGCCGCGACCCCCTTCGTGCTCGGCGGCGTGGTCCTGGGCCTCGCCCTCTCCCGATACAGCGCGAGGATCGGCGCCGTATACGGCATGGACCTTCTCGGCGCCGGTCTCGGTTGCGCCCTCGCCGTCCCCCTCCTCAACCTCGTTTCCGGGCCGGGGGCGATGTTCGCGACGGGGGCGGTCGCGGCGGTCGCGGCGGTCTTCTTCGCCGCCGGAGTCCCCCGCGCGCCGATGCGCCGCTCCGTCGCCGTCGCGGCGGCGCTCTTCGTCCTTCTCGGGATCCACGAGGCGACCGGCCTCTTCCGGATCGACTTCGCCAAGGACGAGCTGGAGAGCGAGATCCTTTATGAGCGATGGAACGCCATGGCGCGGATTTCGGTGACCGAAAAGGGGACGGTGAATTGGGCGACCAGCGAGGCGTATCGCGGCCCCAAGCCGGAGACGCTCTGGTTGAAGATCGACGCCGAAGCGGGGACGCCAATCGTCCGTTTCGACGGCGATTTCGACTCCGTGCGCGCCATTCAATACGACGTAACCGCCCTCGCCTACACGCTCCGCAAGGGGGCGCGGACGGCGGTCATCGGACCCGGCGGCGGCCGGGACGTGCTGACGGCGCTCTCCTTCGGGCACGGCCCCGTCACGGGCGTGGAGATCAACCCCGCCATTGTCGCGGCGGTCCGCGACCGCTTCGGCGAATACGCCGGCGGCCTCTACGACCGCCCGGACGTGAGAATCGTGAGCGCCGAGGGGCGCAGCTTCCTCCGACGCTCCGAGGAGCGGTACGACATCATTCAGGCGTCTCTCATCGACACATGGGCGGCCACCAGCGCCGGCGCGTACGTTTTAAGCGAAAACAATCTATATACGCGCGAGGCTTTCGTCGATTTCCTGGGCCGGCTGTCTCCGGAGGGGATCCTCACCATGTCCCGCTGGTTTTTCAAGGGACGCCCGATCGAGACGCTCCGGCTGACCGGTACGGCGCTCGCCGCGCTTGGCGAAATGGGGGAAGAGGATCCGGCGGCCCACGTCGTCGTCATCAAGCGATCGACATGGGACTGGGCGTATCGAGTCGGCGAGTTCCGGGACGGGGTGGGAACCTTGCTGGTGAAACGCTCCCCGTGGGTCCCCGGCGAGGTGGAGCACCTCCGGCGGCTCGCGGAGGAACTCCGCTTCGATGTGGTTTACGCTCCGGGCCTCGCGGGCCACCCCGACTTCGAAAGACTCGCCCGAGTCGGGCCGGAACGGATGGCCGACGGCTACCCCGTGGACATCCGCCCCTCCACCGACGACCGCCCCTTCTTCTTTTTCACGCTGCGGCCCGCCGACGCGCTTCGTCGGCTCTTCGGCGGCGGCGGTGACGGGATCGAACAGGGGGTGGTGCAGAATAATGTGCGCGCCGTGTTCGTGTTGGTGGGGCTTTTGGTGATCGTGGTCGCGCTGACCGGCGCCTTTCTGGCGGCGCCGGCGCTGGTGCGCCGCGGCGAGTCTTTCCCCCGAAGCCGGGAGAGCGCCCTCTTCCTCGTTTATTTCCTCGCGCTGGGGCTCGGCTATCTCCTCGTCGAGATCCCGCTGGTGCAGCGGTTCATTCTGTTTTTGGGGCATCCGGTGCACGCTCTGTCGGTCGTGCTTCTCGCCATGCTCGTGGGAAGCGGCGCGGGAAGCTTTCTCTCCGCCCGGCTCCCGGCCCGCGCCTTCCCCTCGGTGATCGCCCTCGTCGTCGTCGCGGTCGCCGGTTCCGCCTTTCTGCTTCCCCGCCTTTTCGTCGCGGCGATCGGCGCCCCGTTCCCGGCGCGGGTTTTCCTCACCATCGCCGCGCTCGCGCCCCCGGCGGTGCTCATGGGAATGCCTTTTCCCGCGGGGATTCGCGCCCTCGGTGGGGCGAGGTCGGGGATGGTTCCGTGGGTGTGGGGGGTGAACGGGGCCGCCTCGGTCTCGGCCTCCGCGCTGGCCACGCTGCTCGCCATCGCCTTCGGGTACACGCGCGTGCTGCTGCTCGGCGCCGCGGTCTACGCGGTGGCCCTCGCCACGCTCATCGCGATCCGCCGAGTAGCCGCTCCAGAAGAGCGTGGGTCGCCCGCGCCGTAACTCCCCAGATCACCCCTTCCTCGATCGGATAGACGAGTCGTTCGCCGAGGCTCTCCCCGTCCGCTCCGGCGTAGCCCCGTTCTTGGTGGGTGTGGATGAGCGCCTCCAGCGGCGTCTCGATCAGACGGGCGATTTCTTTCTCGTCGGGTCGTGGGTCGCCGCCGCCGTCCCAGAGGGCGGCGAAAACGTGAAGAGTGGCGTCGGCGAGGGCGCTCGGAAACCAACCCAGATCCCCCAACACGTCGAGCGCCTCCGGGCGGAGGGATGTCTCCTCCTCCCATTCCCGAAGCGCCGCGGCGAGATCGTCCCGGTCCGACTCCTCCACGCCCCCCCCCACCATCCCGATCTGCCCGCTCCAGATGTAGCCGGGCGAGATCTGCTTCTGCGCCAAGAGGGCGCGCAGCTCCCCCTTGCGTTCGACGAGAGGGAAGAGGCTCGCGTAAGGGCGGTAGATCCTCTCCGGCGTCGGCGGTTCCGGCGTGGGGCGGCCGAGAAGCGCGTGCAGCCCTTTGGCGTCGGCGGGAAAAAGCATCGGGACCGGTCTCCGGGATAAGGGGGAGGAATGTCGACCGCTCAAGCATACGGCGGCGGACCGATTGGCACAAGGGGGCGCCCTTCGCCGCGAGCGCGAGAGGGGCTCGACCGGCGTCGCCCGGGCCGCCCCGTGTCTAGCGCACCACGACCGTCGCCGCCGGCGAGGCGCGTAAATAACGCCGAGCGGCCTCCGCGACGCGCTCCGGGGTGAGCGCCCGCAGGTCCTCCATCGACGGCTCCCCGTCGCCCCGGAAGAGGGAGAGACCGAGACGATACGCCTGGCTCGGCCGCGTCAAGAGGCGCATGTTCCCGCGGCCGATGAGGGCGTTCACGGTGCGCTCCAGCTCTTCCGCGCCGATCTCCGGCTCGGTTCCCATGCGGTCCAGGTGCTCGCGGATCCCCTCTTCCGCTTCGTCGATGTTCCCCGGCGCGGTGCCGATCGCCGCGGCGATCATCGCGCGGTCGGCGTGAAAGGTCACGCCGGCGCCGACGCCGTAGGCGAGGCCGCGCGTCTCGCGCAGGTCGAATGCGATCCGGTCCGAGAGGATCGAAACGGCTGCGCGGAGGGCGGCGCGATCCTTTTCCGGAACGCGCGTCACGTAACCGATCCGCAGATACCCCTGCGTACCGCCCGGTTCCTTTTCGACGCGCGCGCTCTCCCTGGTCGGCTCGGGTGGCGCGTGGGGCGGGAGACGGCGTACCGCCGGGCCGGGCGCGCCGAAATGCCCGGCGAGACGAAGGAGCGTTTCCCGAGCCGGACGCGAGGTGACCGCCGTCAGAATCAGGTTGTCCGGGGCGAAGTAGAGGCGATGGAAGGCGCGGATCTCGTCCGGGGTGATCGCCTCGAGGGAGGCCGCGTTCCCCTCGGGGTCCCGGGCAAGGGGGTGATCGCCGTAGACCGCCTCTTTCAACAGGAGCAGGGAGAGCGTGGCGGGACGGGAGGCGCGTCGCCGGGCGAGGGCGACGGCGTTCGCGCGCGCCGCATCCGCCTCCTCCGGATCGATCGCCGGACGGAGCGCCATGTCCGCGAAGAGGGCGATTCCCCGGTCGGCGTAGGCGTCGATGGTCGTGAACCGCAGATACGAATAGTCCGGCACCGTTTGGTAATCGTCAAAAGGAATAAAGGACCAGTCGCACGCTTTCACCTCCGCGCCGATCCTTTCGAGCGCCGCGGTCTGTGCTTCCGCGTCGGCGTGGAGGGTCCCCCGGACGAGGAGGCGGTGGAGCAGGTCCGCGATCCCCGCGCGCCCCTCCGGTTCCTGGGCGGAGCGGTTTTTCGCGAGGAGGTGGAGCGCGAACACCTCCGAATCGTCGTTGGAGAGGACGCGGATCTCGAGGCCGTTCGCGAGGACCGTGTCCGCTTCCTCGCGGCGGTTGCCCGTCTCCGCTTCGGGGCGCGTCGCCGGAGCGCGGAGCAGGGCGAATCCACCGGTCGGGCCGGCGAGCCGCTCCCGATTCGCGAGCGGAATCTCGTTTTTCACCTCGACCGCGAGATCCTTCTCGCCGTAATCGGGCGCTCCCGGAAGGATCGCCGCCGAGAGACGGCGCTTGGTGTCGACAAGCCGCGCGAATCCGGAAACGATCGTCTCCGGATCGAGCCGGTCCGCCGCCGCGCGGAGAGCCTCCGTCGTTTTCCACCCGCCGCGGGCGAGCGCCTCCGCTTGCAGGAGGCCGTAGTGGTGCAGCTTTTCCGCGTCATAGATCGCCGTCGTTCTCTCGGAGACGCGGAACCGCTCCACCTCGTCTCGCGGCGGCGGCGATGCGGCGAGACGATCGAGGGCGGCGACGATCTCCCGCTCCACACGGGCCGGGTCGCGGCCGGCGGGGAAGGAGGCGGTGACGAGAAGCCGCCCCCACCGCGCGCGTCCCTCGTAAGCGACCCCCACGGAAGAGGCGACCGGATCGTCGCCGTCGGACAGTTCGCGCGCGAGCCTTCCCTCGGCGAAAAGAGCGAGTGCGTGGAAGAGGGGGAAATCCGGATCATCGTGGCCGGGGGCGTCGAAGGCGACTGTGATTACGCCGTCATCTCTTTCGGTGTGAAAGATCCGGGCGCGCCCCCCCTCGGCGAGGGGCGGGGGCGTCTCTTCCCTCGGCTTCAACGGCGGCGCGGCCTCCCGCCGCCCGTAAATCTCGCGCACCCGCTCGATCATCGCGCCCGTTTCGAAATCGCCCGCCACCAGGAGCACCGAGTTGCCGGGGACGGTGCAGGAGCGCCAGTAGGCGACCAGGTCGTCTCGGGACATTTCCCCGACGGAGCGGCGGGTGCCGAGCACCGGCCGCGCGTAGGGGGTTCCGGCGAAGAGGACGGAACGGATCAGGCGGTCCGCGAGATAGGCGGGGTCCTGCTCGTCCTTGCCGATCTCCTCGACGACGATCCCCTTCTCTTTCTCGAACTTGTCCGGCGGGAAGACGGAGTGGAAGACCATGTCCTCTTGGATGTCCATCGCTTCGGCGATCCGGTCGCGGCCGGCGAGGACGAAATAGACCGTGTAGAAGCGGCGGGTGGCGGCGTTGTTGTAGACGCCGAGGAGATCCGCCTCGTCGTAGAGCTGTTTCTGCGTGCGCCGCTCCGTGCCGTTGAAGAGCAGATGCTCCAGCAGGTGGGCCGCGCCGGAAAGATCGGCGGTTTCGTCGTCGGTTCCGGTGCGGACCACGAGGGTGGCGGTGATCATCGGCGCGCCGTGATTCTCGATCAGCACCGCCTCGAGGCCGTTTTCGAGGCGGATCACGGTCGGCTCCGCGGCGAGCGCCGGCGGCGCGGCGGCGGACAGCGCCAGAAGAAGGATCGAGGCAAGCGCGGACGCGGCGTGACGAATCATGACTCTCCTCTTTCCCGTTCCGGTTCGGCCCCGGAGCGCCGGTCGCGTAAAACGCGGAGCTTGGCTTCGATCAGACGGCGGTGGCCGAGGCGGAGCAGGTGGGCGAGCTGATGGACCAGGTAGTCCTCGTGCGCATCCAGCCTTCCGTCGGCGTAGACGACCCGCCAGATCCTTTCGATGAGCCGGTCCTTTTCTTCGTCGGTGAAGTTTTGATTGATGAGATCGGTGAAGCGCCAGAGGTCGAGGCTCCCCTCCCGTTCCTCGCGCGCCGCCACGGCCAAGGCCGCCGCGTCCTCCTCGGCGAGGCCGAACTCCTCGCGGAGCTGGCGGACCACGCTCCGGCGCTCCTCTTCGGTGAACCTGCCGTCGATGTGGGCCATCTCGAGGAAAACGGCGCAGGCGGCGACGCTCACGTCGCGGGGAGGCGCCCCCGCATCGCCCGCATCGCCCTCGCCGCTTCCCAATATTCGTCGAACGAGATCGAGCATCTTCTCCTCCCGGGGGCCTCTCCGTAATGTCTACATCGGGGAGCCGGCGCGCAAAGGGGGCCCCGCATCGCTCCCGGCGGCGATGGGGCGCACCAGCTTCAGGACGAGGTCCGCCCGGGCGCTCCAGGAGCAGGACCGGACCGCTTCGCGCCTCGCCTCCGCCCCGTCCGGTCCATCCTCGGCGCGGGCCCTCTCCGCGGCGCGCGCGAAGCCCTCCGGATCGGATGCGATCTCCACGACTTCGCGGAAGGGCTCCGTGCCCGCGATCGGCGTGGTCACGACCGGCCGCCCCGCGGCGAGCGCCTCGTAGAGCTTGAGGGGGTCGTTGCCGCGGGTGTGCTCGTTGTCGAGATGGGGGATCACGCACACCGTGAAGCGCCCGTACCACGCCGGGAGTTCCGCCGGCGGGACGGGCGGGAGAAAGCGGACCTCCGGCCTCCCGAGGAAGCGCGCCGCCAGCGTTTCGTCGCGATCGCCGAGAACGACGAGCGTCCACCCCGGGAGTCGTTCGAGTGCGCCGTCGATCAGGTCCGCGTCGATCCTCGCTCCGGTGAAGACGCCGGCGTAGCCGAGCACCGGCCGATCCCCCAGGTCGGCGAGCGGGGCGGGGATCGGCAGCGGCCCGAGGGCGGGGGCCATCCCCTCCATGTCGGCGCCGTTCGGGACCACCGAGGGGTCCGCGCCCGCCCGGCGCGCCTCCGCCGCCACGTGGGCGTTCACGGCGATCACCCCGCGCGCAAGACCGACGTAGAGGGCGATCCTCTTCTCCAGGCGGCGGAGCGCCTCGGGATTCCGGCGATAGGCCTCGAAGCGGGAGAAGTCGTCGGTCCAATCGAAAAGGAAGGGATGGCGCCGGGCGAGACCGGCGACGATTTCCTCCATGTGGCCGCCGATCGCGTTGCCGAGGAGGACGAAGGGGCCGCCCGCCCCCCTCTCGATCCGGCGGATTTCCGTGGCGGCGTTGAGCCGCGCGAGCGCCTTTACGCGGCCGGAAAGAGGCACCCATCGGACCGGCGTGACGAGCGCCGGGCCCTCCTCCTCCGCGCGACGGCGGGAGGATCGCCGGGAGTCGTACCGTTCCCCCGCCGGGCCGCGCCGCCGCCCCGGCAATTGAACCGCCTCCACCCGGGGGTTCACGAAGAGGACCCTTTCCACACCCGGTTTTCGGGCGAGCGCCGAGGAGAGATGGTGGGCGCGCCGCCGCAGCCCCTCCCAGGGATGATTAGACACATAAACGATTCGGATCCCGCCGCCGTTCACCGGGACTCCTTCCGGCGCCCGGAAAGGAAGCTGCTCCGGGCAAGCTCGAAGAGGTCGCGCCAGTCCGCCGGGAAGAGGAAGCGGAAAAGGAGCGCGTAAACGCCGGCGCCGAGGGGCGCGAGGATCAGGAGCTGCGCCGGGTCGGAGGCGCCGGCCGGGAGAAGCATCCAGCGCCGGATCGAGAAAACCAAGGCGGACATGATGACGGTGCAGAGGGCGGCCGGTCCGGCGGCGGCGATCCAGCGCCGGAAGGGGAGCCGGATCATCCGCGTGGCGATGTAGGCGGGGATGGCCGAGTAGTAGGCGCTCAGCGTCATGCCGGCGGCGATCCCGATCACGCCGTAGCGGGCGAGGAACCAGACCGTGGCGGCGGTGAGAACCAGGTGCGCGCCGCTCCAGTAAAAGCCGACGTCCGGCCGGCCCTTGGCGTTCAGCACGGGGCCGTTGGCGGCCATCATGCTCCTGGCGATGGCGGAAAAGCAGAGGATCTGCATCGGCAGGATCACCGGCTCCCAGCGCGCGCCGTAGACGACTCGCACGAAGGGGGCGCCGATCACGGCGAGCCCGATCAGCGCCGGGAAGGCGAGAAGGGTGATGACCCTCAGGGTGCGCACGTAGCCGCGGCCGAAGCGGGCGTTGTCGTCCTGTACTTTGCAGAAGACCGGGAAGAGCACCCGCGTCAGCGACATGGTGAAGCCGTGCTGCACCATGTGCGGCACCGAGTAGGAGAACTGATAGAAGCCGAGCTGCGTCGAGTCGAGCAGCCGGCCGATCAGGATGTAGTCGATGTTGGAGGCGAAGTAGCCGAGGATGGAGCTGCCCGTCAGGTTGATGCCGTAACGGAAAAGTTGCCGGAACTTGACGACCGAAAAAGTGAGGGGCGGGCGCCAGCGATAGGCGGCCAATCGTCCGAAGGAGGCGAAGGTGTTCATCGCCAGGTCCGCCGCCACGAGCGCCCAGAGGCCGAAGTCGAAAACCACCGCCAGAAGAATCGCCGTGATCCCCCGGATCACCACCGAGGAGACCCGGATGATCGCCAGCGCCCGGAAACGGAGGTTCTTGGTGAGCATGCAGCCGTGCGCCCAAGAGAGGGAGTTGATCAGGAAGTTGAGGGAGAGCCAGTAGGCGACGGGCCGGACCGTTTCGTTGTGGAAGTAACCCGCCGCCGTGCCCGCGAAGGCGATGGTGATGACGGTGAGCACGATCCCCACCGCCACATTGAACCAGTAGGAGGTGGCGAGGTGTCCCTCGTCCACGTCTTTCCGGTAGATGATCGCCGCGCCGAGGCCGAAATTGCCGATCAGGGTGACCAGGCCGGTCACGATACCCACCAGCCCGACCACGCCGAAATCCGACGGTTCGAGGTGGCGCGCCAGCACCGCCGTGCCGGCCAGGGTGAGCACGCGACTCCCGAAGAGACTGAACATGGACCAGGCCACGTTCCGGGTCGTGGTGGTTCGCAGGTCCCCCTCCGGCGGGGCGTCCGACTCGTTCTTTTCGTCTTCAAGCATTTCCGCGGAGCCTCTCCACCCGGCGACGGACGATGTCCTCGAGCCGGTACTCGGAAGCGACCCTCTCCCTGCCGGCGCGGCCCATCCGCGCCCGCAAATCCCCGTCGGCGAGGAGGCGCTCCAGCCGGTCCGCCAGCGCCGCCGCGTTTCCCGGAGGAACGAGATGCCCCGTCTCTCCCTCTTCGACGAGTTCCGGCAGCCCGGTGATGCGCGTCGCCACCACCGGGAGGGCGCAGCTCATCGCCTCCAACACGGACATGGGAAGCCCCTCGCTGTGGCTCGCGAGCGCGAAGATCTCGGCCCGGCCGAGCATCTCCAAAACCTCTCCGCGGGCCAGGCTCCCCTCCAGCCGCACCCGGTCCTCCAGACGCGCGTCGCGGATTTTCCTCTCCAACCTTCCCCTCTCCGGCCCGTCGCCGACGATGCGCGCCCGAAAAGCGATCCCCCGGCCGGCGAGGATCTCGTACGCGTCGATCAGAAAATCCAGCCCCTTGACCGGGTGGAGGCGCGCCACCGTCAGGATCATCCCCGTTTCCCTGCGGGCGCTCGGACGGAAGCGCTCCGTGTCGACGCCGTTCGCGGCGAGGACGATTCTCTCTTCCGGCACGCCGTAGCGGCCGACGAGCGCGTCCCGGTTGAAGCGAGTGGGGGTGAAGATCGCCGCCGCCTCACGGGCGATCGGGCCGAGCAGGGGGTGGGGCCGCAGAAGCAGGTCCGACCCATGGGCGGTGAAGGAGAAAGGAATACCGGTCAGCCGGGAGAGGACGAAGGCATGGTCCAGCGCCGGTCCGGCGAAGTGGGCATGCAGGTGGGTGGCGCCGGCGCGGCGGAGTCGGGCCGCCCGCGGGAGAGACTGGCTGTAAACCCAGCGGAGCCTCTCCGCCCAACGTCCCGTGAAATCGCGGTGCGCCGCGAGGGTGCGCCGCGGTGAGCGGAGCGCGAGACCGGCGAGGGCGGCTCCCTTCGCGCGGCGGGAAAGCCCCTCGCTTTCGAGATAGGTGACGCGCGGGAGAAGGCGCTTCGCGTCCGGGTGCGTTCTCTCCTCCGGCCAGGGGCGGAGCGCCCAGACGGTGAAGGGGACGCCGAGGCGCTCCATCCCGCACAGGTCGTCGAGGATGAACGCTTCCGAAAGTTTGGGAAAGAACTGAAGAAGGAAGACGATCATGAGAGAAACCTACCACCGCGCCCGGCGGCGGTCCACAACATCGCCGGGAACGAAAAAGGGCGGACGCCCCGGCGGAACCGGGACGTCCGCCCCATGAGGGGCGCGTCCGTCAGCGGTCGATGACGGCGGTGAAGCCCCCTTCCAGCCGGTCCATGTCGGCGAGCTTGTACTCCCAGACGGCGGTCTTCCCGTCGACGCGCGTGGCGTTCGATTCGATCACCTTGCCGGGAAAGCGGACGGTGAAGCGGAAGACGCGGTGCTCCATTTCTCCCTCCATGCGCTCCGCGTGCTTGCCCATCGTGCCGAGCGCCTCCATCGAGCGGGACATCTCCTCCATGTCCTCTTCGCTCATCATCTCCTCCATGTCCGCCATCGCTTCACCGAGCGCCTTCATCGCCTCCTGCATCTGCTCGGGATCGAACGATTCGGGATCGAAATCCTCCATCCCCTCCGGCATCCCACCGGAGTCGTCCTCACCGAGGGAGACATCACCCGCCCCGGCTCCCAGGGCGCGCGCATAGACCCACTTGCCGTCCGCCCGCGGCGTGAACGTGAAGGCCGACGCGTCGCCGTCGCCCGTCATGCCGACGTGGGCGAGATCCTCCGGCTTCTCGAAAGAGAAGGCCATCTCCCAGACCCGATCGCTCCCCTCTTCCGATTCCTCGTAGCGGAGCAGTTTCGCTTGCGAGCCGCCCTCTTCCAGGCGCGCCCGGATGTCCGACTCGGAGAGATCGGCGAGCATGTCGTCCTGTTCCTCGCCGAATTGCTCGGCCAGATCGCGCATGTCCTGATAGGCTTCCTTGTCCATCGCCATGCGAATCTCGATGGTCCCCGATCCGTCCTTGTTCAGATCGATCGTCTCGTCGTAGTCCATGCAGCCGGCGGCGACCGCCAGGAGCGCCGCGGCGAGGACCGCCGTCACGCGTCGCATCATTCCATCCTCCGTTGGTTTCGTGGGTTTCGCGATAGCCCGATCCTGCGATTTTACGGTAAGGGGGGCGCGGAAACCACAGGAAAGGCCGTCTCAGAGAGGGCGGAGACGGGAGAGGGCGGCGCGCGCCGCTTCGCCGCGGTCGGTCTTGCCGGCGGCGGTGCGCGGCAGCGCGGGGAGAACGGCGAGGAGGCGCGGGCGCTTGTGCGGGGCGAGGCGCGCCTCGACGTGGTCGCGGAGCGCGCCGTCGTCAAGAATCGCCCCCTCGCGGAGGACAACCGCCGCCGCGATTCTCTCCCCCCATTCCCGGTCCGGCGCGCCGAAGACGAGCGCCTCCTCCACGTCCGGGTGCTCCAGAAGCGCCGCTTCGACCTCGGGGGCCGAGACGTTCTCGCCGCCGCTGATCAGGACCTCCTCCCGCCTGCCGAGAACGTGGAGCCGGCCGCCGTCGTCGAGGAATCCCCGGTCCCCCGTGTCGAACCAACCCTCGTCGTCGAAGGGATCCGCGTGCGCGCCGGCGGGGAAGTAGCCGCTGAAAAGGGTCGGCCCGCGGACCTCGACGCGACCGCCGGGCGCTCGCAACTCCACGCCGGGGAGCGGTGGAGCGGCGGCTTCCGCGTGCGGGACTCCGTCCGGGCGAGCGGTCGCCGCCTGGGCGCATGTCTCGGTCATCCCCCAGGTGGGAAGGACCGGCGCGTGGATTCGCGCGCATCGCTTGAGGAGCGAAGGAAAGATCGGCGCGCCGCCGAGCAGGATCGCCCGGAGATGTTTCGGCGGTCGCCAGGGCGGTTCCCGGTCGAGAAGGCGGGTCATCATGGTCGGCACCAGAGAGAGAATGGTGATCCGGTCCCGCGCCGCGGCGCGGATCAGCGTGTCTGCGCGGAAGGGGGCGGCGACGGCCACGGCGCGCCTGGCGAAGAGGGAGCGGGTGACGATGGAGAGCCCTCCCACGTGGGCGAGAGGCATGCAGAGCCCCCAGCGATCCTCCTCTTTCACGCCGAGAACGCGCGCGCTCGCGGCGGCGGCGGCGGCGAAGGCGCGGCGGGAGAGGAGCACCCCCTTGGGCCGCCCCGAAACGCCGGAGGTGTAAAGGATTGCCGCCGGGCGCTCGTCGTCCGGAAGGGGCGCGGGCGGGATTTCCGGCTCGTCCGGCGCGCGATCGCAGTCGACGTCGCGGGGGAGTGCGATGAGCCGGACCGGCGCCGCCTCTTCCAGCACGAGGCGGCGCTCCGCATCGGTCCATCCGGGATGAAGGAGAAGGGCCGGGACGCCCATCTCGAAGAGCGCCCAGAGCGAGACGATCGAGACGGCGCTCGGAGCGACCTCGATCGCCGCCGGACGGTCGGGTGCGACGCCCGCGGCGCGAAAAGAGCGGATCGCCGCCTCGACCCGGGGAAGAAGCTCTTCATAGGTGAAGACATTTCCGTGCTCCACGAGGGCGGCGCTTGCGGGGCGCTCCCGCGCCGCGGCGTGGAAGGAGAGGTTCATCGCCGGTCCCTCCGCGGATCGACGCCGAGCCCGGTCCGGCCGGAGGGGCGGATGACCGCGGGGCCGATCTGGGGGGGCGGGCCGGCGGGCCACGCCTCCAGCCCCGGGTGCGGGTCGAGCCCGCAGGGGAGGGGCTCGCCGGGGAGGGCGAGGGCGAGTTCCGCCGCCGCGGCGAGGGCGACGGGACCTTCCAGCGCGTGTCCCACCGTCACCCGCGTCCCCGCCCGCTCCGCCGACCGGGCGATCCGGAGCGCCGCCGTGAATCCGCCGAGGAGGGTCGGCTTGAGGACGAGGACGCGCACGCGCTCCCGCGCGCTTCCTCGCAGCAGTCTTCCGGCGGCGCCGGGGAGGAGAAGGGTCTCGTCCGCCGCGACCGGGACCGGCGCGCCGGCGAAGCGGAGCAACTCCTCGGCGCCCACCGGCTGCTCCACGTACTCCGGCGCCGTCTCCGCGAGGACCGCCATCTTTCGCCGCGCCTCGGCCGGCGACCAGGCGCCGTTCGCGTCGGCGCGGAGAAGGATCGCGCCTCCGGCCGCTTCCCGCGCCCGCCGGAACGCCTCCGCCTCCTCATCGAATCGGCCCGGCACGCCCACTTTCATTTTCAGGGCGGCCACGCCGCGCGCCGCCGCCCCCCGCGCCTCCGTGGCGACGCGATCGGGATCCCTCTCCCGAAGGAGCGCGGAGAGGGGGATCGTTCTCTCGGCGCGATCGCCGGCGAGCAGGCGGGAGACGGAAACACCCGCCCGGCGCGCCGCGAGATCGAGCAGCGCGCTCTCGATGGCGAAACGCGCGGCGGGCGCCCCCGGGTCGATGTCACGGAGCGCGGTAACGAGCTGCGGCTCCACCGGCCGATCGGGGCGGAGGGGCGACGGTGGACTGGCGCACGCGCCTCGAAGCGCGCGCGCCGAGCGGGCGATGTCGTCCGGCGAATAGCCGGGGAGCGGGGATGCCTCGCCGGTCCCGACCATACCCCCGTCGTCCTCGATCGTGACGAGGAATCCCTCGCGCCGCCCCCAAGAACGACGCGCGTTCGACGCGGCGCCGATCGCCCCGGAGAATCTTTCGATGCGAACGATCGCGGTCCGCCGGGAGCCCATCGCCCTACCCTCCCGCCGCCAGCCCGATCGCCAGAAGCGCGCCGAACAGGAAATGGAGCCGCGCCGTTCCGCGAAGGGAACGGTTGAGCGCGGGGCCGTCCACGGCGGTCCAGACCGTCCGCGTCTCCCGCGCCGCGAGGGGGAGGGTGAGGAGCGGGAGGAACGCCCACGCCGCGGCGAGCCCCGCGGCGACCGGCACGGCGAGGGAGGCGTAGGCGAAGAGGATGAGTATCGTCAGCTCGATTCTCCCTGCCCGGCGGCCGAAGCGGGCCGGCAAGGTGCGCTTGCCGCTCCGCCTGTCCGTCTCGCAGTCGCGGGTGTTGTTCACCACGAGGATCGCCGTGGCGAGCGCCCCCACGGGCGCGGCGGCGATCCAGGCGAGCGCCGGCACCCGCCCCGCCTGCACGAAGGCCGTGCCGCAGACCGCCGCGTATCCGAAGAAGAGGAAGACGAAGAGATCGCCCAGGCCGTGGTAGCCGAGAGGAAAAGGACCGCCGGTGTAGGCGATCGCCGCGGCGATGGAAAGGAGGCCGATCACGATCACCGGCCAGCCGGCGACGGCGGCGAGATAAACGCCGAACGCCGCGGCGAGGCCGAAGACGATCGCCATCCCCGCCCGCAGCCCGCGCGGGGTGATGAGCCCGTGCTGAGCCGCCCGCGCCGGGCCGAGACGGTCCTCGCGGTCGGTCCCGCGTTCGTAGTCGAAGAGGTCGTTCGCCAGGTTGGAGCCGATCTGCAGCAGCACCGCGCCGGCGAGCGCCGCCGCCGCCGGCCCCGCCCGGAAGCCGCCGGCGTGAAAGGCGCAGGCGGTCCCGACCAGCACCGGCGCGATCGCCGCGAAAAGGGTCGCCGGCCGGGAAGCCAGGACCCAGGCCCGGAGCGATCCGGGCGCCGCCTCGGGAGGGGATGCGTTCATGGGAGCCGCGGAAACCCGCCGAAGTCGGGCGGCCGTTTTTCGAGGAAGGCGTTTCGTCCCTCCCGCCCTTCTTCGGTCTGGTAGAAAAGAAGCGTCGCGTTCCCCGCCAGCTCCTGCAATCCCGCCTGGCCGTCGCAGTCCGCGTTCATCGCGGCCTTGACGCATCGGATCGCCGTCGGGCTGTTCCGCAGGATCTCGCGGCACCAGCGTACCGTCTCTTCCTCCAGTTCCTCCAAGGGAACCACCGCGTTCACGAGCCCCCACTCGAGCGCCCGCCGCGCGTCGTATTGACGGCAGAGGAACCAGATCTCGCGGGCGCGCTTCTGGCCGATCACGCGGGCGAGGTAGGAGGAGCCGTACCCGCCGTCGAAGCTCCCCACGCGCGGGCCGGTCTGGCCGAAGCGGGCGTTCTCGGCGGCGATGGTCAGGTCGCACATCAGATGGAGCACGTGGCCGCCGCCGATGGCGTAGCCCGCCACCATGGCGATCACCGGCTTGGGGAGCGTGCGGATGCGGCGTTGCAGGTCGAGCACGTTGAGACGGGGGACGCCGTCATCGCCGACGTAACCCCCCTCGCCGCGCACCCTCTGATCGCCGCCGGAACAGAAGGCGTCGGGCCCCTCGCCGGTCAGGATCACCACGCCGACGGAGCCGTCGGCGCGGGAGTGGGCGAAGGCGCGATCCATCTCGTCCACGGTTTGCGGGCGGAAGGCGTTCCGCACCTCCGGGCGGCAGATCGTGATCTTAGCGATTCCCTCCGGCGAGCGCTCGTAGCGGATGTCCTCGAAGGCGAAATCCGGAACCGGTTTCCAGACGACCGTCGACACGGCTTCCTCCTTTGTTCTCCGTTCGGGGCGGTGCGGCGCGGCGCGCCTGCGGCTTTCAGGTTAGCACAAGCGGGGTGAGGTTTCGGAGCGGAACGGGTCAGAGGTCGGGGATCGACGGCACTTCGCGCGCCTCCGACTCGGCGCGCGCCTCTTCGGCGGGCGTCTCTTTCGGGGGCGCGCCCTCGCGCGGACCGGGGAGGGTGAAGGTGAAGGTGCTCCCCTCGCCGGGACCGCTCTCCACCCAGACATTGCCGCCGTAGCGGCTGATGATCTTCCGGCAGATCGGCAGGCCGAGACCGGAGCCGCGCGGCTTGTCGGTGAGCACGTTCGACATGATTTGGAAGAAGCGGTCGAAGATCGCCTCGTGGTGTTTCGGGTCGATGCCGGGGCCTCGGTCGGCGATGGAGACCTTCAACCAGCTCTCCGGCTCGGAGGAGCGGCGCGATTGGAAGGGGGCGGCGTGGACCGCGATCGTACCGCCGTCGGGGGAGAACTTGATCGCGTTGTCGAGGAGGTTGTCCACCACCTGCCGGATCCTCTGGATGTCGGCGACCGTTGTGGGAAGGTTCTCTTCCAGTTTCAGGTCGATGGCGATGGAGCGCCCGCGGCACTCCTCCTCGCGGGCGCGGACCGACTCGCGCAGCACGAGACCGACGGAGAAGGGCTCATCACACCACCCGGCGGTTCCCGATTCGATCTGGGAAAGCTCGAGCACATGATCCACGAGGCTCGCGAGTCTTTCGGTTTCGGTGTGAATGATTTCGAGAAAATGCTGTCGCGTCTCGGAGTCTTCCTCGTTCTGGAGTAGGAACTCGGAGAAGGAACGGATCGACGTGAGCGGCGTGCGCAGCTCGTGGGAGACGGATGAAACGAAGGCGTCTTTCATCCGGTCCAACTCCTTCAGTTCCTCGCAGGCCTTCTCCAGCTCGGCGGTCCTCTCCAGCACGCGCTGTTCGAGCCGCTCGTTCAGGCGCCGGATCCGCTCCTGGGCGTCTTTCCGCACCCCGATCTCCTGTTGCAGCCGCCGATTGGTATCCCGCAGGCTGGTCGTGCGCTCGTGGACGATCTTTTCCAGGCGGTCTCTGTGACGGCGCAGATCCTCTTCCGCCTCCTTCCGATCCCGGATATCGATGGCGGTGGTGGCCAGGCGGAAGGCGCACCCCTGCTCGTCCGGCAGGGCGGCGCCGTTCATCAACATCGGGAAGCAAGCGCCGTCCTTTTTGCAGTGCAAAACCTCGGTCGACTCGAAAGCGCCCGTCTCTCGGAGAACTTCCAGGAGGCGGTCCACCTCGGCGTGTTGATCCTCGCAGTGGAAGACGCGCAGGTGACGGCCGACCAAGTCCTCGGACCGGTAGCCGTGCACGGCGGCCATGTAGGGATTGACGTAGGTGAGATAGCCGTCCAGGTCCGCCTCGGCGATTCCGAAATTGGACCGTTCCGCCAACATCTGAAGACGCCGCATCTCCGCTTCGGCCTTTTTTCTCTCGGTGATATCGATCGCGGCGACCTGGTAGGCGGCGTTCCCGAAGAAGTCGATCGGCCAAACGAAGGTGGAGGCCCAGCGAACGCTGTCGTCCTTGCGGACCACGCGGAATTCGTTTGCGTTCGCCACGGCCCGTCCGCCGGCCCGCGCCTGAAAATGCTCGCGGACCCACTCCTTATCGTTCGGGTGCACCATGTCGAAAAGGGTTCCCGGCGGAGCGGCGAGCAGTTCCTCGACCCGCCGGCCGAGCAGTTCCGCGACGGCCGGGTTGGCGAAGAGGATTCGGGGCGTTTCCACGCGCTCGACGATCAGCACCCCCTGGAGGGAACGTTCCATCAGCGCCGCGTATTCCTCGACGTTTTTCCGAAGCGCGCGCTCGGCCCCCCGGCGGGCCGTCACGTTCCGTGCCGCGCCGACCAGGTGCGCGCGGTCGGGTCCGGCGCGGAAAGCGCGTATCCGGAGCCAGCGGTTCGCGTCGGCCGCCCCGTCCCGGCGGCACTCGACGGCGACGGAGTCCCGCCCGGCGTGGAAGTCTTGAAGCGCCTGCGCCGCGACGGGCCGATCGTCGGCATGGATCGCGTCGAGCCAGCCCGGGTGGTTCCCGAAGGGGTCTTCACAGGGGACGCCGAAGAGCTCCTCGAAAAGGGGCGAGACATAAACAAGTTGTTCGGGGGCGTCCGCCGAGGCGATCCAGACCGCCTCCTCCAGACCGTCCAGCAGTTCCGGCGGAAGCGACGCGAAATCGCGACCTCCTTCCGCCCCGTCCCGGTTCCGTAGTCGCCGCGTCATCGTTCTTCCCGTCCCTTCGCGCCGCCCCGGAGCGCGGTTTCCCCTACGGAGGAAGAGGCCGCCGCGGGCAGGGAGAAGAAGAAAGTGCTTCCCGCGCCGCCGCCGCTCTCCACCCAGATCTCGCCGCCGTAGTGTTGGACGATCTCTTTGCAGATCGGCAGGCCGAGGCCGGTCCCCTTCGGCCGGTCGCGCAGGTGTTCCTTGTCCCGGGACACCTGGCGGAACTTGTCGAAGATGATCTGGAAGTCCTCTTCGTCGATTCCGATTCCCTGGTCGGTCACGGAGACGCGGAGCCATTCCGGCGCCTCGCCGTCCCGTTTCCCGGCGAAACGGCGGATGTCGATGCGGATCTCGCCGTTCGGTTCGGAGAACTTGATCGCGTTGCCGACCAGGTTGGTGAAGACCTGCTGGATTCGGTCGCGGTCGGCGAGGACCGACGGCAGTTCCGCGTCGGTTTCGAGGCGGAAACGGAGCGATTTCTCGCGCAGCAGGTGCTCGTGGACCTGCATGGTGCGCCGCGCCACCTCGTCCAGTCGGAGGAGGTCGTCGTGCCAGGGCATCCCGCCCGCCTCGATGCGGGACAGATCGAGCACGTCCTCGATCAGGCGCATCAGGCGCCGGCTCTCGGAGCGGATGATCTGGAGGAATTCCTCGCGTGATTCCGGGCCGTCGTCGCCGTCGAGCAGCAACTCCGAGGAGGAGAGGATACAGGAGAGTGGGGTGCGCAGCTCGTGGGAGACGAGAGAGACGAAGGCATCCTTCATTTTGTCGAGGGCGCGCAGGTCTTCGAGCGCCCGGCTCCGTTCCGTGATGTCTCGCGCGATGGAGATGACTCGGTCGCCCGAGAGGGGGGCGATGCGCGCCTCGAAGGAGCGCCGCCCGACCGGAAGGTCCAGATCGTATTCGACGCACCGGGGCTCGCCCGTCCGGATCGCCGAGTCGATCGCCTCGATCGCCGAGCGGAGTTGGTCCGGGGGGAGGCCGGCGTCGCGGATGTTCGAGCCGATCAGTTTCTCTCGGGGGATCGCCAGGGCCCGCTCGTCCCGCGCTCGGAAGTCGAGATAGTTCCCGTTTCGGTCGAGCACGAAAATCAGGTCGGGGATCGCCGCGATCAGCGCTTCGTTCCGCCGGTGGCTTTCCTGTAGGTTCTCCTCCGCCCGCATGTTTCCGATCAGCGCGGCCGCTTGGCGGCCGAGGGCGAGCAACGTGCGGATCTCGTGCTCCGTGAATTGGTGGCGGCGGGGGGAAACGAGGTTGAGCGAGCCGATGACGCGGTCTTTCTGCCGGAAAGGGAGAATGGCGAGGGTGGCGAGGCCGAACCGCCCGGCCAGCTCCGGATTGAAATCCTCATAGGCGTCGGTCAGAATCGGCTGCCCGCTTCCGAAGACGGCGGAGTAAGGGGGCTGGTCGAGAGAACGGACGCGCACTTCCTCGACGAACTCCGGCGAGAGCCCTGCGTGCCGGGCGAGACGGGCGACCCGGCCTTTGTCGTCCGCGAGATAGACCCCGCCCGCCTCGAAACCGACGAGGTCGAGGGCGCAGCGAAGGACCGTGTCGAGTAGCGAATCAAGGTCCTGCGCTCTGTTGGCGTCGATCACGACGCGGCTCAGGATTTCGAGGCTCCGGGTGTGCTCGCGGAGGGACCGTTCCGCCCGTTTCGCGGGTGAGATGTCGGTGTGCACGGCGATGGAGCCCGCATAGCGCCCCTCCGGATCGGAGAGCGGCGCCGCCGAAACCTGCACGGGCAGGCGCCCGCCGCGCCGGTCGATGAGCTCCAGATCGTAGATGCCCGGCTCGTGTCGGCGGCGGTTCTCCATCTCCCGTCGCAGGAGGGCGTGGTGCTCCTCCGCCACCACTTCCTCGGCGCTCCTGCCGAGCAGATCGCTTTTCTCATAGCCTGTCATCTCGAGAAAGCGCCGATTGACGTAAACGAAAGCCCCCCCCTCGCTCAGCACGGAGACGCCGTCGTTCAGAGCCTCCAGAAGGTTGAGGTATCGGTTTTCGTTCTCGCAGAGGATGCGTTCGGTATGCTTGCGCGCCAGCGCGCCGGCGAAGATCTCGCCGGCGATCCGGAGCAGAGCGATCGAGTCGTCGTCCCAAGTCTTGGGGGCGTGGACCGCGTCGAAACCGAGAAAGCCGATCGTCGATCCGCCGCAGACGATGGGCACGTTGAGAAGGGAGCGGATTCCTTCGAGCTGGAACTCGACCCGCTCGGCCGTCGCCTCTTCGGGCAGGTCGCTTGTGTCCGGCAGGTGAACCGTCTCGCCCATACGCAGGCGCCCCATGATCCAGGGGAATTCATCGGCGGGCAGGTCGACAAGCCGGTCGATCATCGTCTCCACGCCGGGGGCGCACCACTCGTGGGTGTTGGAGATGCGGGCGCCGTCCCGGGTGAACTGGAAGAGGTAGCAGCGGTCGACGCCGGAGAAAACCCCGATCCTCTCCAGCGCTGAGTCGATCACGTGATCCAGCTCGGCGAGGGGGCGGCGAACAAAGTCGGTCGACACCTCCATGATGAGCTTCTCGAAATCGAGGCGGTGGCGGAGGATTTGCTCGACGGACGCAAAGGTGAGCGGGTGCGTGGCGCCGGCGACGTCGTCGATGCGGTTGTTCGTTTCGTTACGATTCATGGCGGTCCGCCGCCCGAAACGGGCTGGGGGATGCGTCCCGCGTCGCCGCGCGACTCGTGCTTTGTTCTTGATACCGCGGCGCGGCGGTCGTCCCGTCGGATTCCGGCGCGCGCAATCGATCTAACTTCTTTATCGGAGGAATATTCGGGGTTCTGAAGGGGTAAGGGCGCGGACGGGTTTCCCGCCCGCCCGCCGCCGGCGCAACGCGTTGTGAAATAATGGATTGTACCCCGCCGTTCGGCCCGCCGCCCGCCGCGGAGAGGGGTGTTCTCCCTGTTCAATATAGAGAGCGGATGAGGCGAGCCGTTTCGTCCGGTCGTTCGAGAGGTGTGTTGTGCCCGCATCCCGGGACGGCGAGGAAGCGACCCCGCGGGGCGATCGCCGCCGCCTCCTTACCGAGGCGGACGAAGCGAGGATCCTCGTCGCCAGCGACGAAGAGGATCGGCGCGGCGACGCCGGCGAGCCCGGGGCGGAAATCGGGCATCCGCGAGAGGCCGAGCGCGCGCATCGCCGCGGCGAGACTGTCCGGATGTTGTCGGAGGCGGACGAGGCGCTGGGCTTTTCGCGTCTCTTCGGGGAGGCGCTCCTGCGTGGCGAAGAGGGGGAGCCTCTCCCAGGCGTTGACGAATGCCTCGATTCCTTCTTCTTCGAGCAGGGTCGCCCAGCGTTCCTCCCACCGCTCTCTCTCCCGCCGTTCCCCGTCGCTACCTATCCCGGGGTGGACGCCGATGAGCAGGGCGCTTCGGAACGCGCCGGGCCGGCGGAGGAGGAGGGCGAGGGCGACGCGCGCCCCCATGGAGTAACCGACGAGGCGAAAGCCCCCCGCCGGCGCCGGTCCGATGCGCTCCGACATCTCGTCGACCGGGTGGGCGAAAGGAAGGCCGGACATCGGCGCCGGGGGGCCGTTGTGATGTCCGGGAAGCGCGGGCGCACGGACCGCCGCTCCCGTGCCGATCCCCGGGAGGGTCGTCGTCCAGCTCTCCGGCGCGCCGGCGAAACCGTGGAGCAGGAGGAAGGTTCCCTCCGCTTCGCCGTCACGCAGAATGTCATTTCTTCCGTTCCGGTTCATCGGGCTCTCCGCGCGGATCATTATAACGGTTGTCGCCGTTCTCCGGCCCTGCTCGTGCGCGCGCGCGAAAAACGGAAAGGCGCCGCTCGCGCGGTCGAGAGCGAACACAAAGACGAAAAGCAATAACGACCTAAAACGGTTTCGGGGCGCGCGGAGGGATCGTCGCTTCGATCACCGTGGCGCCCCGGCGGGCGGCGGCGGCCCCGAGCGCTTCGCGCAGCCCGTCGTCCGAGACGGCCCGGTGGAAGGGGAGGTCGAAGAGGCGCGCCGCGTGGGCGAGGTCCGACCCGTGAGGCATGATCATGTAGCGCTCCAGGAAGGGCGCCGCCTCCTTCGACGAGCCGAGCCCGTGGCTCTCGAAGATGCGGCCGCCGTCGTTCCGGACCACCACGATCGCGAAGGGCGTTGTCGCTTCGCGCGCCGCGGCGAGACCGCTTAGGTCGTGCAGGAAAGAGAGGTCGCCGAGGAGGAGGGTGACCGGACGGCCGGTCGCGACGGCGGCGCCCGCGGCGGCGGAGACGAGGCCGTCGATTCCGTTCGCTCCTCTCTGGGCGAGCACCGGGGCTCGCGCCGTCGATCCCGGGCAGTAGCGGTCCACCGTGCGAATCGGATTGCTGTTGCCGACGGCGAGGAAGGCGCCGTCCGGGAGCGTCTCCGTCACGGTACGGGCGACGCGCGCCTCGGAGAGGACGGGGCCGCCGGCCAGGCGGCGCGCCTCATCCAACGCCCTCCGGTTCGGTGCGGCGAAGAGCCCCGCCCACTCTTCCTCGACGGAAGGCTCCACGCTCTCCATCTCTCGGAGGAGACGCGCCGCGATCCGCTCCGGTGCGCCGTGGAGAAAGAGCGCCGCGCCCCCCGGCGGATCCGGCCGGCCGAGAGGCGCGACGACCAAGCGGTCCGCCCCGCCCGTCGCGGCGAGCCAGCGCCGCGTCGCGGCGGAAGTGGGGTAGGCGCCGAACTGGAGCACCAGGTCCGGGGCGAGCGTCGCGGCGGTCTCCTCCCACGCCAGGAAGAGGTCGTGCCCGTCGAAGCGGAGGGGATGATCTTCACCCGTGAAGCGATATTGGCTCGCCCCCTCGGCGAGAATCGGCGCGCCGAGGCGGCGGGCGAGACGCTCCACCGACGACCACGCATCGCCCGCGGCGACCGGAGCGGGCCCGCCGAGGAAGACCGGCCGGCGCGCTTCGCGGCAGAGACGGACGGCGCGATCGTAGCTCTCCCGGTCCGGCTCGACGACGGGAGGGCGCGACTCCGGCGCGGGACCGCCGACCACGGCGGCGGCGGCGCGGGCCATCGACTCTCGGTCCGGCGCGCCCGGCTCCGGCCCGAGCGGCTCCGCGAAGGGGGCGTTCAGATGGACCGGCCCGGGGATGGGGTGGAGAGAGTCGGCCACGGCGCCGAGCGCCTTGCGGTGGAGGGCGCGCAGGGCTTCCGCGTCGCCGCGCGGCATGCCGAGTTCCACCGAGCGGCGGGCGTGGACGCCGAAGAGACGGGTCTGGTCGATGGTCTGGGGGGCGCCGCAGCCGTGCGACTCCGGCGGCCGGTCGGCGGTGACCGCCACCAGGGGGACGCGCGATGCGGCCGCTTCGATCACCGCGGGATACCAATGCGCTCCGGCCGTCCCCGACGTGCAGACGAGGAGCGTCGGGCTGCCGGTGGCGCGCGCCTGTCCGAGGGCGAAGAACGCGGCGGCGCGCTCGTCCGCGACCGGCGTTACGTGGAGCGATTCGTGCTCCGCCGCGGCGATCACCAGCGCCGCCGAGCGCGCCCCCGAAGAGACCACCGCACGGCGTACGCCCGCGCGCACCAGTCCGTCGATCAGGACACTCGCCCAGATCGTCTGTGGGCTCGCGCCGGCCCGGTTCTTCCTCGCGTGATCGTCTCCGTTCAATTCGCGATCCCCAGCGCCCGAAGGAGGGGCGCCATCTTGATCCGGGTTTCGTGATACTCCTTCGCCGGTTCGGAGTCGCGGACGATTCCCGCGCCCGCGTAGATCCAGGCGCGGTCGCCACGGATCACGCCGGAGCGTATCGCGGCGGCGAAATCCCCCTCGCCGCCCGCGTCGAACCGGCCGACGGGCGCGGCGTACCATCCGCGCCGGTGCGGTTCGTGATTGCGGATCCAACGGAGCGCCTCGGAGGCGGGGAGGCCGCCCACCGATGGCGTCGGATGCAGCACGCCGACGAGATCGAGGATGTGCGTCGGCCGGGCGAGGAGGCCGGCCATGGGCGTCTGGAGGTGGATCGCGTTCTCGAGCTCCCTCACCTGCGGGCGGGGCGGAACGGTGAGGCGGAGGCAGAACGCCTCCAGGATCCGGCGGATCGAGCCGACCACGATGTCGTGCTCGCCCAAATCCTTTCGGCTCTGAAGGAGCGTGAGGATGCGCGCGTCCCGCTCCTCGATGGGGCCGTCGGCGGCGATGGTGCCGGCGAGCGCTTCGGTGGCGACATGCACCCCCCGCACCCGCACGAGCCTCTCCGGCGTGGCGCCGACGAACCAGCCGTCGCCGCTCCGCACGGCGAAACGGTAGCAGTCCGGGTAGGAGGCGCCGAGGCGTTCCACGACGCCGATCGGGTCCGCGGGGGCCGCGAGATTCACCCGCGCGCGGCGCGCGAGCACCACCTTGGCGAAGCGTCCTTCATGGATTCCGTCTCGGATCTCCTCGACCAGGTCATCCCAGATCGCGCGTTCCGGCTCGCGCTCGATCGTCCCCCCCGGCGCCGCGCCCCCCTCGGGACCGGCGTCCTCCTCGATGGCGGCGAAGAGGCGCGGGAGTTCCTCGATTCGGGCGCGCAGGTCGCACCGATCGTCGTCGCCGCCGCGGGTGAGGGCGAGCCACGCGCGCTCGCCGTCTCGGGCGTACCACCAGCGCGGGAGGAAGAAGAAACCGTCTTCGAAACCGACCCAAGGTTCCTCCTTGCCGCCGCCGGCGTCGAAACCGAGACCGCCGAAGAGGGAGGGGACGAAGGGGGGGCAATCGGAGTGGAGGGTGACGTCGAGCGACTCCAGGAAGTCCGCCGCCCGATCACGGAGCGCGTCGAGGCGGTCCTCGCCGTTGTGGCGAAGGACGAAGGATGCGCCGACCCCCGCCGAGACCGCTCCCTCCGGCGGCGCCCAGAGGAAGGCCGGGTCGCCATCAAGGGCGCGGAGCAGCGCTTCGGGCCGGCCCACGGGGGCCGGGACGGCGACCAGAGCCGGCGTGGAACGGAGAACCGCTCCCGGCTCGATCAGCCGCTCGGCGAGGAAAGCGGCGGCGGCTTCCGCGAATCCCGCGAACGGTATGGGGCTCAACTATCACCGTCCTTTCGTCGATCCCGGCGCTCGCCGCGCGCACGTTCGCCCGGGCGCCGCGGGGCGCGCTCGTGCCGTCTTGGCGCCGGAACGCGGACGTGGGCGGGTGGGCGCGGTCTACTCCGCGAGTATATCCACGGTCGAAGGGGGCTGTCCAGAAGGGTGAAGGGTCGCGGCGGATCGCCGGTCAGGGGGCTTTCGCGCCGCCGCCGATCCGATCGAGGCAGGCCGCCAGCGCCCGCTCGGCCCGCTCGTTGGAAGGATCGATGCGGAGCCCCTCCCGGTAGGCGAGCGCCGCCTCGGCGAGACGTCCCTCGCGGAAGAGGTTGTTGGCGAGCCGGAAGTGGGAGTCCGCCTCCCATGGGACGACGCGGACCAGCTTCTCCAGGATCGGCACGACCGCCGCGGCGTTTCCGTGGGTCGCCGACGTCGCCGCCCGCTGCACCAGGTGCTCTCCGTAGATGCGGGCGACGCCGCGGTTTTCCGGATCGACGCGGAGCGCCTCCTCCCAGGCGATCTCCGCCTCGCCGCCTCGTTTCTCCTTGTGCGCGCGGATCGCCTCCCCGTCCCACGTCCAGGCCAGGCGTATCCGGGCGACCCGCTCGGCGAGCGCGCCGGCGTCGAGGCCGACCGCCTCCGGCCGCAGGCAGTACGCCGCCGGGTCCGGCGAATGGGAGCGGGCGATCTCCATCGATTCCACGGTGGTCATCCGGTCATGCCCCCGCGCCTCGGCGTAGCTGTTCCGCGGGTGCGCGTCGGTGTTCACCGGTCCCGGGCCCGCGGCGCGAAGCATCCCCTCCCGGTCCAGGCCGACGGCGGCGGCGATCCGCACCGGGTCGTCCAGGTCGACCGACGCGAGATCCCGGCGGACCGGCTCGTTCCCCTCGATCCGCTCCTTGATCCGCTCCAGGTCGAGACGGATCGGCGCCGGCGAACCGACCAACACGGAGTGGCGGGCGACCGAGAAGAGCGCCGCCTCGGGAAAGGCGCCGGCGAAGGTGCGAAGGATGGTCCGATAGGTCGCGCGGTCCACGCCGTGATAGGGGAGCCACTGGCAGAAGAGACCTTCGGGGCCGAGGCGGGAGAGGACGAGCCGGTAAAAATCTTCTGTATAAAGCACCCAGCTGTCCGCCGATCCGGGATGGGTCGCGTCGGAGACGATCACGTCGTAACGCTCGTCCGAGAGGAGCAGCCGGTTCCGGCCGTCGTTGAACAGAACGCGCACGCGGGGGTTTTCCAGGACGCGGTGGTTCTCCTCGGCGAAGAGTTTCGCCCCTCCCTCCACCTCGGGACAGATCTCGACGCAGGTGATCGCGTCGAAATCGTGGAGCGCGAGAGAACCGAGGGCGATGCCGCCGCCGAGGGCGACGGTGAGGGCGCGCCGCGGCTCCGGGTGGACGAGCGGACCGATGTTTCCGAGCAGGCGGAAAACCTGGAGCGACGGGAAATCGGTGGGGACCTCCCAGATGCCGTTCACGCAGAGCAGCTTCGTCTTGCGGACCCGGTCTTCGTGGACGGTGACGGTGGCGGTCGGGCCCTCGTCGGCGTAGACGAGTTCGTAGCCGGGCGCGGCCGCCCCGTAGATCGGCGGGAGGATCCTCCCGCCGCCGAGAATCGCGAGCGCCGCCGCGCCGGCCAGCGCCGCTCCCCCCGCGGTTCGCCGCACGCGGCCGCGGGCGAGAAGGAGGGCGACGCCGCCGATCGCCAGGTTGATCGACGAGAGGACGACCAGCGTTTTCTCGACGCCGAGGAGCGGCACCAGCACGAATCCCGCCGCCAGCGATCCGGCGATGGCGCCGAGAGTGTTCACCGCGTAGGCGCCTCCCACCTCGCGGCCGACCCGCCGCGCCGAGGCGGTGACCAGATGCGCCACGGCCGGGAAGGTGGCGCCGATGAGGAGCGTCGGAAGCGCCATGGTCATCGCCGCCGCGGCCAGCCGGAGGACGAGAAGCCCGTGCCAGCTCTGCAGTCCGAAGGCGCGCACCAGGCGGTGCGTCATCGGGTTCACCTCGCCGAAGAGGCGGAGCGTGAGGAGCGCCGCCAGGGCGATCCCGATCTCCAGCGCGCCGAAGAAGAGGAGCCGCCCGCCCCGCTTCGGCGGCAGCAGTCCGTAGAGCGCGCCTCCCAGGGCGAGGCCGGTGAGGAACGTGGCGAGCATGATGGCGAAGGCGAAGATGGTGTTGTTGCCGAGAAAAAAGACGAGCACGCGCACCCAGGTCACCTCGTAGCCGAGGGAGGCGAAACCGCTGAGCGCGAAGAGGAAGAGGATCGCCCGGTGCGGCGGCGCGTCCGGGAGGGAGACTTCACGCCCCTCCTCCAACGCCGCGGGTTCCTCCGCGATTCGCGCCGGCGCGCCTCTCCTCTCCCCGCGGGCGAGCAGGAGCGCGCCGAATCCGACGAAGACGTTGATCGCGACGCCGACGGCGATCGACCCGTGCAGCCCGAGGAAGGGGAGCGTGGCGAAGGCGGCGAGGACCGCGCCGAGCACCGCCCCGCCGGTATTCAGGAAGTAAAGCAGTCCGACGCCGCGACCGACGCGGTCCAGCTCGCGCACGATCACCCGCGAAAGGACCGGGAAGGTCCCTCCCATGAGGGTGGTCGGCAGGAGGAGGGTGAGAAAGGCGAGGGCGTAGCGGACCGGCACGAAGAGCGCCGTTCCCTCCAGCGCGGGCGCGGCGCGCAGGAAGAGCGCCCGCCCGGCGAGAGTGAGCGCCGGCACGAGAAGCGCCGTGACGGCGATGCCGATTTCGATGGCGCCGTAGAGGC
Source organism: Candidatus Eisenbacteria bacterium (assembly GCA_016930695.1). Lineage (NCBI taxonomy): Bacteria > Candidatus Eiseniibacteriota > Candidatus Eiseniibacteriota bacterium. The sequence continues at coordinate 99,007 of JAFGGD010000054.1, read as the reverse complement.
GGAGCGGGTCGGGCGAGCGGTCGGCGCGGCGGCCGAAAAGCCAGCTCCCGAGGGCGAGGCCGGACATGAAGCTCGCCAGCACCGTGGCGGTCGCGTAGGAGGAGCCGCCGAACACGAGCAGCAGCAACCGATTCCACACGACCTGGTAGAGAAGCCCGGCGACGCCGGAGAGAAAGAAGATGAAGTAGAGCCGACCCTTGCGCTTCATCGGTGCCCCGTCGCTCCCCGCGGAGTGCGCGGGCCCGATCGCCCGCGCGTCCAATCTACCACGGCCGCCCCGGGTTGTCGATTCGCGCCGTCGGGCCGCGCCGCCCGCCGTTGACAGGGCGCGGCCGTTGTGGTGCAGTTAGCCGGTCCGGGCGGCGGCCCGGGCGGCGCACGCACCGCGCGGGAGGTTCGGGATGTATCGAGGCGAGGCGATCCTGAAACGTGTGGCGGTGGTCATCCTCGGCGGCGGCCGCGGCACGCGCCTCTTTCCGCTCACGGAGAGGCGGGCCAAACCGGCGATCAGTTTTGGCGGCAAGTATCGCCTCATCGACATTCCGATCTCGAACAGCCTGAACTCGGGGATCCGCAAGATCTTCGTGCTCACCCAATTCCTGAGCGCCGGGCTGCACAGCCACATCTCGCGCACCTATCACATGGACGGGTTCTCCGACGGTTTCGTGGAGATCCTCGCCGCCGAGCAAACCCCGACCAGCAAGGATTGGTACCAGGGAACGGCGGACGCGCTCCGCCAGAGTCTCCGTTATCTCCTCCGCACGCCGGTCGACCACGTGTTGATCCTCGCGGGCGACCAGTTTTACCGGATGGACTTCCGGCTCCTTCTGGAGACGCACCTGCAGACCGGCGCCGACGTGACCGTGGCGGCCACTCTCGCGCCGGAAGAGGTGGTGCCGCGCCTCGGCGTGCTGGAGGTCGGCGAGGGGCAGAGGCTCGCGCGGGCGGTGGAGAAACCGGCGGACCCGGAGGCGATCGCGCGCCTCGAGGCGCCGGAGCATGTACGGTCTCTCTTCACCAGCGGCTGGTGCCGGGGCCGGCACCTCGTCTCGATGGGGATCTACCTCCTTCGGAAAAACGCCCTCGTCGATCTTCTCCGCGAGGCGCCGGGCCAGGACTTCGCCGGCTCGGTGGTCCCCGTCGCGGTGGAGCGCGGTCGCGCGGTCTACCACCCCTTCGCCGGCTACTGGGTCGACGTGGGGACGCTCCGCAGCTACTTCGACGCGAACCTCTCTCTGGTCGACACCGTGCCCCCCTTCAACCTCTACGACCCCGAGAACCCCCTCTTCTCGCGGCACAGGAACCTGCCGGCGCCGAAGGTGACCGGCACGCGGGTGGACGGGGCGCTGATCGCGGACGGCTCGATCATCGAAGGAGCCGAGCTGGCGCGCGTGGTGGTCGGGCTCCGGAGCGTGATCCGTCCGGGAACGAAGATCCGCAACTCGGTTCTGATGGGAAACGATTACTATGCCCATGAAGTGCCCGCGGCCGAAGGACGCCCGGCGGAGCCGGGGATCGGCCGGGACTGCGTGATCGAAAACGCCGTGCTCGACAAGAACGTGGTGGTCGGCGACGGTTGCCGCATCGTCGGGCGCGCCGGCGAACCGGACCGCGAGGGGGACGGCTGGACGGTGCGCGACGGTATCGTGGTGATCCGCCACGGCGCGACCCTGCCGCCGGGGACGGTCGTCTGAGCGGGCGGGCGGGACGGGCGGCGCGACCGGCCGCCGGGCGGGAAGCATGCGCGTTCTCTACCTGATGGACGACATGGGGGGCGGCACCGGGAACCACGTGTTCTCTCTCGTCCCGCGCATCGAGGGGGTGGAACCGGTTTTCGCCACCACCGGCCGGCGCGTCCGCACGCGCCTCAACGTGGACGACTCGACGGTGTACAAGGTGCCGCCCAAGGGGCGTTTCGACCCGCCGGTGGTGCACCAAGCCCGCATGCTCGCCGACCTCCGCCGCTTCGCCCTCTCGGCGCGCGTCGATTTGATTCATTCCTATTTCTTTTGGTCCATCTTCTTCGGCCGCATTTTAAAGCGGATGCTCGGCGTTCCGTTGGTGGAGAACCGGGAGGATCTCGGTTTCCAATGGGGGACGCTGGAATACGCGCTCCTTCGAATGGGGTCCGGCGCGCCGGACCGCGTGATCTGCGTCGCCGAGGCGGTGCGGCGCCAGGCGGCGCGCCGGGAGGGGCTCCCCCCCGCGCGGACGACGACGGTGTGGAACGGGATCGACCCGGAGGAGCTGGACGCGGACGGCGGCGAGGGAGATCTCCGCGCCGAGCTGGGCGTTCCCGCGGACGCGCCGGTCGTCGGTATCGTGGCGAATTTCCGCCGTGTGAAGCGCGTGGATCGTCTGATCCGCGCCGCGCCGCGGCTCCTCGATCGGCTCCCGGATTTGCGCGTGCTGATCTCCGGCCGGGGCGTGGAGGAGGAGCGGCTGCGCGCCCTCGTCCGAGAGATGGGTCTCGAGGAGCGCGTTCTGTTCGCCGGTTTCCGGCGGCGGCTCGCGCCGGTTTACCGCGCCGCCGATATCACGGTCCTCACTTCCGAGACGGAGGGGTGCTCCATCGCCGTACTGGAGTCGTTCCACTTCGGCCGGCCGGTGGTGGCGACCGACGTGGGCGGAAACGGCGAGCTGGTCCGGAATGGAGAGAACGGCTTCCTCGTGCCGGAGTGGAACGAGGCGGCCTTCGCGGACCGGGTGGTCCGGCTGCTCACGGACCGGGCCTTATTGGAGAGGATGGGACGGGCGGGGCGGGAACTCGTCCGCGAACGCCACGGGATCGATGGCGTCGCGCGTGAGTACGGGCGAATCTACGAGGAAGTCGCGGCGGAAGGTGCCCGGCACCGGAAAGATCCTTCCGTCGAAAAATAAAACGGGGGGCGCCGGCCCCTTCTTCCGTTGCCCCTTCCTGCGCTCACGGTTTCATTTCGAAAAGAGAGAAGGCGAGGTCCGCCGGCGCGATTGAAACGACGAGGTCAACGGGCCCCTCCGCCGCGCGCCATTTCGAGGCGCGTCGCGATCGCCTCCGCCGCGACGGAGCAACCGGCCGCGCTCGGGTGGATGTTGTCGATGAAGAGATCCCCCTCGGCGCGCAGGAAAGGCTCGATCAGGCTGATGATCGGCGATTCCGTTTCCCGCGCGGCGGCGACCACGCCGGGTTGGTAGACGATCAGGTCGGCGCTCCCCTCCTCCTTCTGTTTCCGGTAGGGCCAGATCAGATAGATCACCGGCACGCCCCGGGCGTCGCAGAGACGCTTCATCTCCACCAGGGTTTTCACGAAGTCGCCCGGCGGGAGGCGGGGCGTTTCCCCGGCCGGCTCGTCGGAGTCCGCGCCCCGTGAATCGTCGTCGCCGCGGAGGCGCCGCGCGGTACGGGACAAGGCGGCGGCGAGGGCGCTCCGGCGGAGGAGGGGCGCGGCGAAACGCTCCGCGTCGAGCGCGCGGGCGGTCTCGCGGTCGGTGCGGGAGGCCCAGGTCGCGGCGTCGTTGAAGCCGAAACAGAGGAGCACCAGGTCCGGGTCGAGGGCGAGACCGCGCCGCCCGAGCCAACGGAGCCCTTGATAGGCTGTATAACCGGGGACGCCGGCGTTCACCACCTCAGCGTCCGGGCCGTGGAAGAGGCGCATTCTCTCTTCGAGGAGCCGCGGCCACGTTTGATCGTCGCCGACGCCGACGCCGAAGGTGCAGGAGTTGCCGAGGGCGATCACGCGAAAGGTGTCGCCCGATCGGAAAGGCGGCGAGCGGTAACCTTCGTCGTTGGTCGACGCGGTGAAGTCGACGCCGTAGCCGCCGAGGGCGCCGGCGATCCTTTTATTCCGCACGCCGGCGCGCAGTTTCCAAAAGAGCACGGGATCCGGTTCGAGGATCTCGGTCAGACCGGGGAGGCCGAGCACGCGGATCAGCTTCTCGTGTTCCCGGTGGGTCGGCGCCTCGTCGGGCCGGAGGAGGAGTCGGGCGGCCCCTTCGAGCAGCAGGAAGAAAAGGACCACCGTGATCACGGAGAAGAGGAGCGTCTTCCCCGGAGAAATCGGTGGCCGGCGGTCCTTGCCGTCGATGGTGGGCTTCACGCGCATAGGACCTCGTCGGCGAAAGGGGCGCGGGGCCCGTAGTCCGGACACCGCATCGCCGTCCGTCCTCTATTGTATGCGGACGCCGTGGGCGCGGGCAAGGGGGACGCGGCGCGGTTCTCTCGCCGCCGCGCGACGGTCGCCGTCTCCCGTCCTCGACCGGGAGGAGCCGGGCCGTTAGAATGAAACGATCGGAAACGGGGAAGAGGGATGATGGCACGAGGCACGATCGCGGTCGCGGCGCTGGCGCTGATCGCCGCCGCGCTGATCGCGTACGCTCCGGCGCTCCGGGGCGGGTTCATCTGGGACGACGACTCCTACGTCACCGCGAACCCGCATCTCCGGAGCGCGGCGGGGCTTCGCGCGATCTGGCTTCAACCGGGCGCGACCACCCAGTACTACCCGTTGGTTCACACCGCTTTCTGGATCGAGCACCGCCTTTGGGGGCTCCGCCCCTTCGGTTATCATCTGATCAACGTGTTGCTCCACGGCGTCGGCGCGGCGCTCCTTTTCCTGGCGCTGCGGAGGCTCGGCGTTCCGGGAGCGTGGTTCGCCGCGGCGATCTGGGCGCTCCATCCCGTGCAGGTGGAGTCGGCGGCGTGGATCACCGAGAGGAAGAACGTCCTCTCGGGCGCGCTCTACTTCGGCGCCGCCCTCGCCTGGTTCGCGCGGCGGGAGAGGATCGAGAGGACGGGGCGGGGGGGGCGCGGGCTCTACGCGCTCTCTTTCATTCTCTTCGTCGGGGCGCTGCTCGCCAAAACGGTGACCGCCTCGCTCCCGGCGGCGCTGCTTCTCGCGGCGTGGTGGAGGCGCGGGCGGATCGATCGCCGCGAGGCGTCGTCGCTCCTCCCCTTCTTCGCGGTGGGCGCGGCGGCGGGGCTCTTCACCGCCTGGATCGAAAGCGACCTTCTCGGCGCGCGCGGCGCGGAGTGGTCGCTCACGCTCCTTCAACGAACGGCGCTCGCCGGGCGAGCCCTCTTCTTCTATTTGGGAAAGCTGGCGTGGCCGGCGCGCCTCTCCTTCATTTATCCGCGGGTCGTCCCCGATGGCGGCGCGGCGTCGCTCTTCCCCGCGGCGGCGGCGCTGGGGATCGTCGTCGCGCTCCTTCTCCTAAGGCGGCGGATCGGCCGCGGGGCGGCGGCGGCGGCGCTCTTCTTCGGCGGCACGCTCTTGCCGGCGCTCGGGTTCTTTGATGTCTATCCTTTTCGCTTTTCCTTCACCGCCGATCATTTTCAGTATCTGGCTTCCGCCGGGCCGATCGTTCTTTTCGCGGCGGGATGCGCTCGTCTCGGCCGGTGGGTCGGCGGCGGTGAGCGGGCGCGCACGGGCGCGGGTGTGGGCGCGGCGGCGAGGACGGCGCCCCTGTTCGCCGCGGCGCTCCTCCTTCTTCTCGGAGGACTCGCCTGGCGGCAGGCGGGAGCCTACCGTGACCTGGAGACCCTCTGGCGGGACACGCTCGAGAAGAATCCGGGCGCGTGGATGGCGCACGTCAACCTGGGTGAGATGCTCGCCGCGCGAGGCGACGGGGCGGAGGCGGCGGTTCATTTCCAAGAGGCGCTTCGTCTCGACCCGGAGAACGACAAGGCGCACAACAATCTGGGGAATCTGCTCGCGGCGGCGGGACGGCGGGAGGAGGCGATCCGCCACTATCGGGAGGCGATCCGGATCGAGCCGCGATCCGTTTCGGCGAGGAGCAATCTGGGGCTGGCGCTCCTCGACGAGGGGAGGCCGGAGGAGGCGATCGAGCAGTTCATCGAGGCGCTCCGTCTCCGCCCCGGCGCGCCGGAGCCCGCGACCAATCTGGGGGTGGCGCTCCTTCGCGCCGGCCGGCCGGAGGAGGCGGAGAGGGCGTTCCGCGAGGCGCTCCGCGCGCGGCCGAACGACGCCGGCGCTCACTATCGTTTGGGGGTCGCCCTCGCCGCCATGGGCCGCCCCGCCGAAGCCGAGGCCGCCTTCCGCGAGTCGCTTCGTTTCGACCCGAACCACCCCGGCGCACGCCGGGCGCTGGGGGAGTAGAGGGGGCAAGACAGACCTCGCGAGAGATGGGTCTTTCTATTGGTAAAATAGTTGGTTCCGCGTTTGCACTCTGGCTGTGGCTTAAGCACTAAAAACGGCGCCACACTCCGATATACATCGCCTTGTGTGGCCCAACCCCCGTAATCCGACGGACACAACGAGGGCCGGTCGATATTGTGTTGGACCGGCGATAGAATTTGCTAGCACTTTATTTGTCTTTGAAGCATAATTTAAAAGCTTTACGGAGTCCGGCAAAAAGAAGTGGAGTTATGCGCACCTGGATCGCCAATACCGATTTCGAATGGTATCGGTTCCTGTCTGGCCGAACGGATCCGGAGGAAGTTAATTTCTGGCAACCCTCCGAGTCGAAGAATTTTCATGCGATTCCACCGGGCGCACCCTTTCTATTCAAACTAAAGTCTCCGCACAGCGCGATAGGAGGTTTCGGATTTTTCGCGACCGCGTCCCGGCTTCCCGCCTCCTTGGCCTGGGAGACCTTTGGCGAAATGAATGGCGCGCCGACTTTCGAGAAGATGATCGAGCGAATCTTCCGATATCGAAAAAGTCCATACGATCAACGGGAAGATCCCGTAATCGGTTGCCGGATCGTGGGCGACGTCGTCTTTTTCCCTGAAAGCCACTGGGTGAAACAGCCGGAGGATTGGAATCGGCACATTGTTCAAGGCAAGACATACGATACAGCCCAAGGCGAGGGGCTCCGGGTATGGCAAGAATGTCTCGCCCGGGCGGCCGACCTTAGAAGTGATTGGGTGAATGATCCCGCACTCCGGGAGATCTACGAGGGAGCGCGTTTCGGCCGGCCCGTTTCAGTGAGGGGGCGACTGGGCCAGAGAAGCTTTCGTATCGCAGTGTTGGACGCCTATGGCCGTGCATGCGCCGTCACGACGGAGCACTCTCTCCCCGTTCTAGAGGCAGCCCATATCAAACCCTATTCCGACGGTGGGCCGCATGATTATGGTAACGGCATTCTCCTCCGGTCGGATATCCACCGGCTTTTTGACAAAGGATACGTCTCCGTGGATCCAACCTACCGGTTCCACGTCAGTCGAAGGCTCCGTGAGGAATGGAAAAACGGGGAGACATACTATCCCTTTGAGGGGCGCCGAATCCTGTTGCCGCGGGAAGAGAGCTTTCAGCCGGACAAGAGAATCCTTGAGTGGCACTATGAAGAGATCTTTCGGAACTAGCGCACGCATCGATTTATAAAGAGCTTTTCCTTTCGGCAGGGGGTACGCCTTGGATCGTTCCGAAGTCAGACTCGCGGCGTTCGAGTTTTTGAAGGAACAAACGGCCCTGCACGGCGAAGTACTGCCCCACCGGATCCTCAGCCGCGGATTCGAGTTCGAAAATAGGCGGGTTCCTCTGCTAGGACCGCAGGGTATCTTCAAGCCGGCGGTGTTGCCGAGAATTCCCCTGACGATCCGCACTGCGCCGATCGTGCCGGGCAAGCCGAGGCCTTACGACGACAGGATCGACGACGAAGGGACGATCCGATATCGCTACCGCGGTACGGATCCCGATCATCACGACAACGTCGGACTTCGACTCGCCTGGAAACACCAGTTCCCGCTTATCTATCTGTACGGCGTAATCCGCGGGGAATATCTCCCTTTCTGGCCGGTCTTTATCGTCGGCGACGATCCGAAGAACCTCTGTTTCACCATCCGCGTCGACGACGCGGGCAACGCCTTCCACACCGACCTCAAAGGTGTCGCTGAGGCCGCCACGGAGGAGCGCCGCCGGTACATCACGGTCGTCTCGCAGAGACGGATGCACCAGCAGGGATTCCGCCGCCGTGTGCTGAACGCATACCGGGAAAGTTGCGCGATTTGCCGCCTACGGCATCAAGAGCTACTGGACGCTGCCCACATCCTCCCGGATCGGGATCCTCGTGGGGAGCCGCTCATCAGTAACGGCCTCGCACTCTGCAAAATACACCACGCCGCATTCGATAGGAATGTCCTCGGCATCCGACCCGATCACCGCGTCGAGATCCGGACCGACATTCTCGAGGAAGAGGACGGCCCCATGCTCCGACACGGTCTGCAGGATATTCATGGAGAGGAAATCTTTACCCCCCGTCGCCCGGAATGGCGGCCCAACCCAGACTACCTTGCGGCACGATATGAGATCTTCCGGAGAACGGCGTAGGGAGAAGACGCCCCGCGTAAATGGCAACGTCACTTTGTGACACCGGCCATATACCGTGCGCGGCGCTCACGGAAAGAAAATCCGAGACCTCCGCGTCCATTGAAGCCAGTCAAACGAAGCGCAGGGCGAAAGAGGGTGAACCGAACCCTCACACCGCCCGTCTCCCGTTTCTATATCGGAACGGGGGGGATTTTGCGCCCGAATCCCTTTTCTCTCTCCGTGTCTCTACGAAAGTCACTCTTTCTCTCCCGTCGGAATATTCGAACCGGAGGAGGAGAAGAAAGAAAGGACTGCGGCAAACCCCTACTCGCAGTGCTCGCGCCGGCCGCACTCCTCGCAGAACTCACCGCTCCAGATTCTCGTGAAGAGATCGCGATAGGGAGCAATCATCTCGGGGTCGGTGGTGAGGAAGCCGGTCTCGAAGTTGCGGCGCGCCGGGGATTTGGCGCCGAGGCCGGCGCCGGTGAGGTTGGCGCTTCCCGCGTAGAGGAGAGAGTCGTCGACGAGGATCATCTTGAAGTGGGTGCGGGGGCAGAAGAGCATCTCGAAGCGTTCGTCGCGGGCGAGGGTGGAATGAGAGGCGAGGGATTCGGCGAAGGGGCTTGAGGGGCGCGCTCCGTGAAGAACGCGGATCGCCACGCCCCGGTCGACCAGATCGGCGAAGATATCGACGATGGAGCGCGATTTCCGACCCCTTATGACATGAAGGTTTTTGAGGTTGGCCGTGGCGATGTGGAGGGAACGGCGCGCCGCGAGGACCCCCTCTTCGACGACGCGGGCGTAGTGATCTTCGTTTTGGATGAACTCGATGGCGGGGTGGTCGGTCATCGCCCCCCCCTACGGCGCGCGTTTCACCACCACCACGGTGGCGTCGTCCTGCCAGCGCCCGATGCCGTGGGAGCGCGACGCCTCGAAGATCGCCTCGACGAGATCGACGGCGGAGCAATTCCGGTGGGAGCGGATGATCTCCCAAACGCGGTCCTCGCCGAACTCCTCGTCCGACGGGTTGACGCGTTCCACGATCCCGTCGCTCACCGCCACCAGGACGCCCCCTCTGTCGAGGTGCATGAAGCCCCGTTTGAAGCGGATCTCCGGCAGCGGCCCGAGCACCGATCCGCCCACCTCGAGGCGGAACTCGCCGCGCTCCTGCAGCACGAAGGGGGCGATGTGGCCGGCGTTCACGTACATCAGGTTGCCGTTGTCCTCCAGCTCGCCGTAAAAAAGCGACACGAACTTCGTGGATAGCGTGGAGCGGTGGATCACCTGGTTCAGTTTGCGGAGCGTGGGGGTGATCTTCATGTCTTTCTCGACGCCCATCCGGAGGCCGGTCACTACGTCCCGCACCAGAAGCGCCGCCGGAAGGCCGTGGCCGCTCGCGTCGCCGGTGGCGATGCCCAGAACGTCCGAGTCGAGGGGGATGAAGTCATAGTAGTCCCCGCCCACCGACTCGGCGGTCAGCACCCGCGCCGCCAGATCGTAGCCGGGGAAATCGGGGAAGCTCGCCGGAAAGAGCGAGCGCTGGATCAGCCGCGTCTCCGCGAGGTCCGCCTCCAGATAGGCCGTCTCCAAAGTGTGATTCAGCACGTTACGAACCGTGTTCAGTCCGAACTCGATGCTCTCGCGCTCCCAACCGTCGACGAGACCGAAGGCGAGCACGTGCTCCGTCTCGCGACCGACCACGATCGCGACCGAACTCGTCCCGCCGCTGATCCGGTTCTCGAAATCCGGATCGAGGCCGGGGGTGGAGCGGTCGAAGAGATAACAGCGGTGCTTGAAGAGAAGCCGCACCGGCTCGTAATCCATGGAGACGCCGAGAGAGTCGCTCTCGTTTCGTTTCGTCCCCAGCTCCCAGATGAGGACCAACTCGCTCCCCTGCACCTCATAGAGGCGGCCGTTCCGGATCGAGAGTTCGGTGCCGAATCTCTCCACCAGTTCGCGGATCACGTTGGTGAGCAGCTCGCGGCGGTCCGTTCCCGGACCCATCTCGATCTTGGAGATGAGCGTGTCCAGCTTGCGGTAAAACTCTTTCGAGTCGTGAACGGGCATTCCGTCGATTCTCCTGTCGTGGCGGCTCCCCCGCGATGATCGCCCCGATCGCCCGTGCGCGCAACCGGTTTTCGAGAGGAACGGGATGGATCGCATCAATCGCGAGCGCGCGCGAGAGGGACATTACGATCTCTTTTCCGAATCTCCCGGCCGGGTTACAATAGAAACCGGAAAACACACGGCACCGGAACGCGAATCGCGAGGCGCCGGCCCGGCGGGCCGGGCGCGCGGGGAGGGAGCGGGTTTTGCGCGGACGACACACGGCGATCGGCATCACGGGAATCGCTCTGATTGGGTTTCTCGCGGCGGCGCCGGCGGCGCGCGCGGAGCTGCGCACCGGCCCGATCGGCATGGAGGGCTTCTGCGGGAGCGGCTTCGAGCCGGGGGGCGTGGCGGTGGGCGACTGGAACGGCGACGGCGCGGCGGACGTCGCCGCCTCCTATCCCAAGTACGGAGTCGTCGTTCTCTGCCTCGGCGACGGCGAAGGCGCGTTCACGCGCGCCGGCGATATCGCGCTGGAACACGGCGTGACCCGCCTGGAGTTCGGCCGCCTCGGCGGCGCGGACGGCGCTCCGCCCGAACCCTTCCTCGCCGCGTTGAATCCCTCCCTCGGCCGGATCGACCTCCTCTTTCCGGGTGAAGAGGGCTCCCTCGCCGTCCGATTCCCCTCATTCCCGACCGGCGACGACCCGGTCGACATCGCCGTCGGCTACCTCGACAAGGAGGAGCGGACGCCATTCGTCGCGGCGGCGAATCAACAATCCCAGGACGCGACGCTGATCGTCTGGAGAGACGGCGCCTTCCACCGGGAGACGATCGACCTCCGCGAGCCGGGGCGCCCGGAGCCGCGTCCCTCGGCGATCGCCGCGGGCGACCTGGACGGCGACGGCCGCCGCGATGATCTCGCCGTGACCGCGCAGAAGTACGACCTGGTCGTCACCGTGATAGGCGATGATGAGGGGCGGATGGAGCGCCGCTACCAAGAGGTCCGCACCGGGCGCGCGCCGAACGCCATCGCGATCGGATGGCTCGGCGAGGAGAGAACTCCCTATTTCGTCGTTACCAGCGGGCTCAAGGGCGGAGCGCTCTTCTTCCGCCGGGATCCGGAGAGCCGGTTCGGTTTTCGGCGGTTCGCAGCCGTCGACGGCGGCCGTCGGCCGGTGGCGGCTGACGTCTTGAGCGCCGGCGAAACGGGCGCCTCCTACTTCCTCATGGTGGAACGCGGCGCCGAGAGATGGGTGGCCCACCTGGTCGATTGGGCGGGCGAGGTGCGCGTGCTGGAGCAGATGCGTGACGTGGACCCTCGGCTCCACGACGCGCGGCTCGGCTGTTTCCGCGGCGTGGACCAGCCGTTCCTCGTCGTCGCCGGGGAGAAGCTCCTTCTTTTCCCGCTCTTCGTTCTCGACGACCGGCGGATGTACTGACCGCCGGCCGCCGGCCGCCCCTCTCTCGCGCGCCCTCGGATCCCCGCGCGGTTCGAAGCCGCTCCGCCGGCCGCCCCGCCGCCTCCCGTGGCGGTTTTCCCTTGCCTTCACGGGCGGCGCCGGGGAAACTCGAAACTCGGGACGTGTGAATGGAAGAGAAGAGAGACCGGGACCGGACCGGAAAGCTCCGGAAGGGCCTCAGCGCCCTCAAGGGGGCGCAGCGAACGGAAGCCGCGGCGGGGCGTTACATGCACCTCGGCGCGACCCTCGCCGCCTCGACGCTTCTCTTCCTTTACGGCGGGTACAGGCTGGACGGGTGGATCGGCACGCTGCCGCTCTTCACCCTGATCGGAACATTTGTGGGCGGCTTCGGCGGCTTCGTTTATCTCTATAGGGAGTTGACCGCCGGAGAGCGCAGGCGAAAGCGGGAAGGGAACGGCGGGCGGCGGTAAGGACCGGCAGGACCGGCCGCGTCCGTCCCGCGGGCGGCGGAAATCCCTCTCCGGCCGCCGCGGACCCCAACGCGCAGGGAACGGATGGCAACCTCGAGCGCGAGGCGCGACTCGGCCGGGTCGACCCGGCTTTTTCTGATCGGAACGATCGCGGCGGCGGCGGCGCTCTTCGCGGTGCTCCGTCCGCTCTTCGCCGCGCGGATCGCGCCCGGGCCGAACGCCACGCTCCTTTTCGGGCTCGCGGTCTGTCTCGCCGGCGTGATCGGCAGCTACTTCATGATGCGCCGCGCCCTCGCCGGAACGGCGAAAAACTTCCTGGCGGGGTTTGTCGGCGGGATCGCCGCGAGGTTCTTGCTGTTCGCGGCGGCGATCGCCTTCGCCTTCGCCCACCCGGCCCTGGACGGGCGGGGGACGGCGGTGGCGATCCTGGCGGCGTTCCTTCCGCTCACCGCCATCGAGGTGTACAGCGTGGTCCGCGACGGATCGGTGCGCGTCAAGCGCACGCGCGACCCGGGCCGCGGAGAGGAGAACGGCTAGGCCATGTCCGGACACGGGGCGGCGGGCGCCGCCGAAGAGACGGTCCAGCAAGCCGGTCACGCCGAGCAGGCGGCGCAAGGCGCCGGGCACGCGGCGGAGCACTTCGACTTCGTCCACGTGTTCCACCATCTCCAGGACCAGGTGCTGGTGCCGCTTCCCACCTTCCATGTCGGCGGCGTCGCCGTCGATCTCTCCATCACCAAAGCGGTTCTGATGATGTGGATCGCCGGCGCGCTCGCGCTCGGTTTCTTCGTCCTCATCGCGCGGCGGCTCCGCCGGAGCGACGTCCCCCGGGGGACCTTCGTCAACCTTCTCGAATCGATGGTGCTCTTCGTTCGCGACGACATGGTCTACGACGTAATGGGGAAGAAAGCGGGCCGGCGCTACACGCCCTACTTTCTCTCGCTCTTTTTCTTCATCCTCTTCTGCAACATACTCGGCCTGGTGCCGTTCATGGCGACCGCCACCGCAAACATCGCCGTCACCGGCGGCCTGGCCCTCCTTTCCTTCCTGGTGATTCAGACGAGCGGCATCCGCGAGCAGGGGGCCGGTGAATACATCAGGAACATCGTGCCGCCCGGCATGCCGATCTTCCTGCTTCCCATCATGATCCCCATCGAGATCGTCGGCCATTTCATCAAACCTTTCGCGCTCACCATCCGGCTCTTCGCCAACATGACCGCGGGGCACGTGGTGATCCTCAGCCTCTTCGGCCTGATCTTTCTCTTTCGTGCGGTCGCCGTGGCGGTGCCGGCGGTGGCCTTCGTGCTGTTCATCGACGCATTGGAGCTGTTCGTGGCTTTTTTACAGGCATATATTTTCACGTTCCTCACGGTCCTCTTCGTCAACATGGCGATCCATCCGGAGCATTGACGGAGGGGAAGTGGGGCTTCTCGTTTCGACAAAGAGTCCGGAGCGACCGGAGCGAAACGGAAAAGGACAGGAGGACGAAAAAGATGGATCTCGGATTTCTCGCCGCGGGTTTCGGCGCCGGCATTACCGTGTTCGGCGCGGGCTATGGGATCGCGAGGCTGGCGACGGCCGCCCTGGAGAGCATGGGGCGGCAGCCGGAGGCGGCCGGCGATCTGCGGACCTCGATGATCATCGCCGCCGCGCTGATCGAGGGCGTCGCGTTCTTTTCCCTCGTGATCTGCATGCTGCTGGCGACCAAGTCGGCGTAAGGAACGAACCGGCGAGGACGGCATGGATAATCTGCTGAACATCAGCCCGGGGTTGGCGATCTGGACGATCGTGAGCTTTCTTCTCTTCGTGATCCTCCTCCGGTGGTTCGCCTGGGGGCCGATCCTGAGGGCGCTGGAGCGCCGGGAGGAGAGGATCGCCGGCGCCATCGAGTCGGCGGAGCGTTCGCGGGACGAGTCCGCGCGGCTCCTCGAGGAACAGAAGAAGGCTTTGGACGCGGCCCGCGAGGAGGTCCGGGCGATGAATGCCCGGGCGAAGGCGGAAGCGGAGAAGCGGAGCGAGGAGATCGCCGAGCGCGCCCGCGCCGAGGCGGAAGAGATGATCGAACGCGCCCGCTCCGAGATCGGCCGTGAAGAGGGTCTGGCGATCGAACGGGTCCGCCGCGAAGCGGTGGACATCGCCCTCGAAGCGGCTACCCGGCTGATGGAAAGAGCCATGGACGACGACGACCACCGGCGGATGGTGGAGGAGTTCATCGCTCGGACCGCGAAGGAACCGGGGAAGGACGTCTCGTGATGGAGCAGGCGGGAGCGATCGCGCGGGTGTACGCCGGCGCCCTCCTGGAGCTTGCGAAGGAGGGGAACGCCGCGGAGGAGCGGCTCGCCGAAGTGCGGGCGGTTCGCCGGGCCCTGGACGAGGAACCGCGCATGGCCGCCCTGCTCGAATCCCCCCGCCTGGATCCGGTGCGGAAGCGGGAGATCTTCGGCGGAGTGTTCGGCGACGAAGTCTCGCCCGACCTCCGCAACCTCGTGTTCCTTCTGATCGAAAAGAACCGCCAAATGTTTCTCGGGCGCGTGCTGAGCGCTTTCGAGGAAATGTGGGACGAGGAGAGCGGCCGCGTCCGGGGCACGCTCATCACCGCAAAGCCGGTGGACGAGGAGACGACGGCGCGGATCGCCGCGCTCTTTTCGGAGCGGATCGGCCGGGAGATGGTGTTGGAGCGGCGCACGGACCCGGAAATCCTGGGCGGCGCGGTGCTGCGATACGGCGATCACCGGGTGGACGGCAGCCTGCGGAGACGGATCCGCCGCCTGCGGAGGGAGATGCTCCGCGGCGCGGAAGAACGAGAAAGTTAGGTTCCCATGAAGATACGACCGGAAGAGATCACTTCGGTGATCAAGAAACGCATTCAGAGCTTCGACGAGGACGTCCGGATCGAGGATGTCGGCACCGTGCTCGAGGTGGGCGACGGGATCGCCCGCGTGCACGGCCTCCCCGCCGCCATGTCGGGGGAGATGCTCGATTTCGGCAACGACGTGTACGGCCTCGCCCTCAACCTCGAGGAGGATTCCATCGGAGCGGTGATCCTCGGCGACTATCTCCACATCAGCGAGGGGGACGAGGTGCGCTGCACCGGCCGCATTCTGGACGTGCCGGTGGGCGACGCGGTGATCGGCCGCGTGGTGAACCCGCTCGGCCAGCCCCTGGACGACAAGGGCGAGGTGGAGTCGAAGGCGCGGCGTCCCATCGAGTTCCTCGCGCCCGGCGTGGTGGCTCGGCAGCCGGTGAAGGAGCCTCTCCAGACCGGCATCAAGGCGATCGATTCGATGATCCCCATCGGCCGGGGGCAGCGGGAGCTGATCATCGGCGACCGGGGGACGGGGAAGACCGCCATCGCCATCGACACCATCATCAATCAGAAGGGGCAGAACGTCATCTGCGTCTACGTGGCGATCGGCCAGAAGGCGTCCACCGTGGCGGGGGTGGTGAGGCGGCTCCGGGAGGCGGGCGCGATGGAGTACACCACGGTGGTGTTCTCCGGCGCCAGCGATCCGGCGCCGATGCAGTACATCGCCCCCTACGCCGGTTGCGCCATGGCCGAATACTTCATGTATGAACACAACAACGACACCCTGGTCGTTTACGACGATCTTTCCAAGCAGGCCCAAGCGTACCGGCAGCTCAGCCTGCTGCTCCGCCGCCCGCCCGGACGCGAGGCCTATCCGGGCGACGTCTTCTACCTGCACTCCCGGCTGCTGGAACGGGCGGTCAAGCTGTCCGAAAAGAACGGCGCCGGTTCGCTCACGGCGCTCCCGATCATCGAAACCCAGGCGGGCGACGTCTCCGCCTACATCCCGACGAACGTGATCAGCATCACCGACGGGCAGATCTTTCTGCAGGGCGACCTCTTCTACGCCGGTGTGCGGCCGGCGATCAACGTGGGGATCTCCGTGTCCCGCGTGGGCGGCAAGGCGCAGCTGAAGGCGATGCGGCAGGTGGCCGGCTCGCTCCGGCTCGACCTGGCCCAGTACAGGGAATTGGAGGCCTTCGCCCAGCTCGGCACGGAACTGGACAAGGCGACGCAGGCGCAGCTCGACCGGGGCGAGAGGATGGTGGAGATCCTGAAGCAGCCCCAGTACGCGCCCATGCCGGTTTCGGAGCAGGTGGCGATCATCTTCGTCGGCACCAAGGGACATCTGGACGGCGTTCCGGTGGAGAAAATCCGCGCCTTTGAAGAGGGGGTGCTCCGGGCGCTCCGGGAAGAACACCCCGGCGTGCTCGAGTCGATCGCGAAGGAGAAGGCGATCACCGAGGAGAACGAGAAGGAGCTCACCCTGGCGATCGAGCAATTCAAGGAGCGTTTCGGGAAGGAGTAGGCGCGGGGCGATGGCGAAGACGCGCGAAATCAAACGCCGGATCAAGAGCCTGGGGAAGACGGGACAGATCACCAAGACGATGGAGTTGGTGGCGGCGTCCCGGATGAAGAAGACCCAGAGCCGGGTGCTCGCCACCCGTCCCTATGCGAACAAGCTGCGGGAGATTCTTGACGCGGTGGATCTGGAAAACTACGCGGACCGCTTTCCCCTGCTCCGGGCGCACGAGGAGGTGCGGCGCGTCGGCGTGCTGGTGATCACCTCCAACCGCGGTCTCTGCGGCGCCTTCAACGGGAACGTAATCCGCGCCGCCCGGGACATGATGCGGGAACTCGATGGGGCCGGCGTCGAGACGGAACTCCACGTGGTGGGGAAGAAGGGGATCGCCAACTTCCGCTATCGCGGTTACGCGATCGAGTCGAGCCGCGTCGACGTGGGGGACAAGCCGACGCCGGCGCAGAGCGCGGAAATCGCCCGGCTTTTCATGGAGCGTTTCCTGGATGGGCGGATCGACGAGTTCCGCATGGTCTACGCCTCCTATCAGTCCATCGCCTCCCACCCGCCCGTGATGGAGACGGTCCTTCCCCTGCCGGTGGAGCGCTCCGGCGGCGAAGAGAAGGCGCCGCGCGCCGAGTTCCTCCTGGAGCCGTCGCCGCGGGCGATTCTGGAGAGCCTCCTTCCGAGGATCGTGGAGATGCGCGTCTTCAAGGCGCTGCTGGAGAGCGCCGCCGGCGAGCAGGCGGCCCGGCGCATCGCCATGAAGAACGCCACCGACAACGCCAACGAGCTTATCCGGATGTTGACGAGACAGTTCAACCGCGCGCGGCAGGCCCAGATCACCAATGAGATCGCGGAGATCGTGGGCGGCGCCGACGCGCTCGTTTAGACCAAAAAGGAGCGACCGATGAACACCGGCAAGGTGGTACAGGTGATCGGCCCCGTCATCGACGTGCAGTTCGACGAGGGGGAGTTGCCGGAGATCTACACCGCCCTGGAGCTGGACGAGACGACGGGCGACCTCCGGATCCGGCTGACCGCGGAGGTACAGCAGCATCTGGGACGGAACCAGGTGCGGGCGGTGGCGATGTCTTCCACCGACGGCGTGCGGCGCGGTATGCCGGTGAAGAACACGGGCGGACCGATCACCGTCCCCGTCGGCGACGTCACCCTGGGCCGCCTCTTTAATCTGCTGGGCGAGCCGATCGACGAAAAGGGGCCGATCCCCGAGGGAACGCAGAGGCGGCCGATCCACAGGGATGCGCCCGCCTTCGACCGGCTGGATCCGCAGGCGGAGCTTTTCGAGACGGGGATCAAGGTGGTGGATCTCCTCGCGCCCTACGTGAAGGGGGGCAAGACGGGCCTCTTCGGCGGGGCCGGCGTGGGGAAGACGGTCATCATCATGGAGCTGATCCACAACATCGCCACCGCTCACGGCGGCTACTCGGTCTTCTGCGGCGTCGGCGAGCGCACCCGCGAGGGGAACGACCTCTATCTGGAGATGACCGAGTCGGGCGTGCTGGAGAAGACCTGTTTGGTTTATGGCCAAATGAACGAGCCGCCGGGCGCCCGGCTTCGCGTCGGACTGTCGGGGCTGACCATGGCGGAGTACTTCCGCGACGAGTCGGGCCAGGACGTGCTCGTCTTCATCGACAACATCTTTCGGTTCAGCCAGGCCGGGGCGGAGGTGTCGGCGCTCCTCGGGCGGATGCCGTCGGCGGTGGGATACCAGCCGACGCTCGGCACCGAGATGGGCGAGCTGCAGGAGCGGATCACGTCGACCAAGAACGGGTCGATCACGTCGGTGGAGGCGATCTACGTCCCCGCCGACGACCTGACCGACCCGGCGCCCGCCACCGCCTTCACGCATTTAGACTCGACGACTGTGCTGTCGCGGCAGATCGCCGAGCTGGGGATTTACCCGGCCGTGGATCCGCTCGACTCCACGTCGCGGATCATGGATCCGAACGTGATCGGCCGGGAACACTACGACGTGGCGCAGAAAGTGAAGGCGATCCTTCAGAGGTACAAGGAGCTGCAGGACATCATCGCCATTCTCGGCATGGACGAGCTTTCCGAGGAAGACAAGGCGATCGTGCAGCGCGCCCGGAAGGTCCAGAAGTTCCTCTCTCAGCCTTTCCACGTGGCGGAGGCGTTCACCGGTTACAAGGGCGCGTACGTGCCGTTGGCGGAGACCATCGAGAGCTTCGCCGAAGTTGTGGAGGGGAAGTACGACCATATCCCGGAACAGGCCTTCACCTACTGCGGCGGGATCAAGGAAGTGGTGGCGAAGGCGAAGGAGATGGGGGTCGGCTAGATGGCTTCGAAAGCGCTCCGCTGCGAGGTCTACTCCCCCGAGGGAAAGCTCTTCGAGGGGGACGCCGAGAAGGTGGTCGCCACCGCCGTGGACGGCGAGGTGGGGATCCTCTTCAACCACGCGCCCCTCGTCATCGCCCTCGGTGACGGGTCCCTCCGAATCACCGCGCCGGGCGGCGAAACACGCCGCTTCACCGCCCACGGCGGCTTCCTCGAGGTGATCCGCAACACCGTCACCGTGTTGACGGACAAGATCGAGGAGAGTAATTCGAACTAATTAGGGACAGTCACCTATTATCTGTCCGGTCATGAAAAACGCCCGCCGGTCGTCGCCGGCGGGCGATCGTTGTTATTGGACTTTCGTTCGGCGTTTACCGTCCGCAGGGGGTTGTGCAACCCGACTGGGAAGCGCATCCCTTTTGCGGGGCGGTCTGGGCCGAGGAGTTCCCCTTCCCCCGGCAGCCGGCGCCGGCTTTGCCGTCATCCTTCCCTTTGCACTGGCCCTGGCACTTGCCGTCGGCGTGGCCCTTGCAGCTCTCGTCGCACTTGCCGTCGGCGTGGCCCCTGCACTGCCCTTCGCACTTGCCCTGGCACTTGCCGTCTGCGTGGCCCTTGCACTGCCCTTCGCACTTGCCGTCGGCCTTACCCTTGCATTGCCCCTGGCACTTGCCGTCGTCCTTGCCTTTACAGCTCTCGTTGCACTTGCCCTGGGCGTCGCCGCAGGGCTGATTACAATCACCGGCGGCGATCCGGGTGTCCGCCGCGACCGCCTCGGAATGGTTCGACTTCAGTTGATAGGCGCCCGCCAAACCGACGCCCAAAATCAGCAAAACAAGCGCGATGCGCGTGATCACTCGCATGAAAACGTCCTTTCTCTGGAGACATTCGTGCGCCCGGCCCGCGCGGAGGCGGCCGGGTACAATGTGCGATCCGGAATCAGGACGCGCGGGGAGGGGGAACCGGAGGCCGCATGTCGATGGAGGGGATGCTCCCGTGGGGTCGGGGGCGGATCGTCCCCGCGAAAGGAAGAGGGGTCCGGGAGTCGTCGTCATCCGTGGGGGCGAAGGCCTCCCTCACGGCGGAGCAGACGCAGCGCGCCCGGTGCCCGTCGCACCCCCGGGACTTTTCGCAATCGCCGCCGCATCCCCGCGAGTGTGCGCATCCCCCCTTCGCCCCTTCGTCGGAGCCGCAGGCCGAGGCGCCCGGACATTCGCCGGAATCGCGGGTTGCCGCTATGGATACGCCCGGACTGCCGATCGTGAAGAGGACGAGGAGAAAAGAGAGAAGAACGCGGGAGAGAAAACGCTCGTCCCACCAGGGGATCGCGCCGAATCGGGCGGCGGAAAACGCGCCCCGGAGGCGAAGCCGGCCTTTTCCCCTCATGGTCCCTTCGGGCAGGTTCATCTCGCGATTTCTCCGGTTCGATAGAGCGGGGGGCTTGAGACGCCCTTCCATTCTACCACAGAAAGATAAGAAGAGTTCCGTCGCGAGCCCCCTCTTTTAACGGATGAACGCGGGCCGATCGGGGGCCGGGCGCTCGTCGCAGAGGGCCCTCCCACCCTCCCGAATCCCGCCCCCCCATTCCCCATTTTTCGGCGGGGAACATGGTGTGGTTTTCGTCGAGAGAGGTCGCTTATCTTGTGGGGGCACTCTGTCGGCAGGGGGTGGGTGGGTCGTTTTGACAGTTGCCCGGCAGAATCGTGCGCTCGTGGATCGTGTGGATAAGTGGAAAAGGGCGAAAAACCGTCCTCGATCGGCGGAATAGCCGTAACCCCTTATTTTTCAACAAAGGAATATTGGCCCCCTCGAAGCGACTTAACCCCTTATCCACAAAGGCCGGGCATCCCGATCCTTAGATGTTCCCGTGATTTACAGAGACTCGACCCGATCCGGGGAGGTTGAGACGCGTTTCGCGGCGGGGTTTTTTCCGGTAGTATTGCACTTCCGGAAAGGGGGGCGGATGTTCCGCGCAGGAGGCCTCGTGAAAGCCTTGTTCTTCGCCGGGATTGCATTCCTGATGGCGGCCGGTCCGTCGATGGGGGCGCGCACTATCTATTCGCGGGCGGACCTGCTCGCCGGGACCGCCCTGGAGTGCTTCGATTCCTTCGATGGGATACGCACGCTCTGGCGCGGCGCCGGTGAGGCGCTTGGGGGGGAGCTTCGGATCGTGGCACCGGAGGGGGAGTGGGCGGCGGCGTGGATACCTTGCGGGGAGTTGTCCCGCGTGACGGTGGTGGAGTGGGAGGGGGCGCGGCGCGCGGGGCCGCCCGAATCGGGCTGGGCGTTTCTTCTCGGTGCGGGGACTGTGGAAAACGGGGGTGTCCGTGTCCTCTTTTCCGGCGGAATGATGGTTCGTGTCGAGCGTTTCGGGGCGGCCGGGACGGAGATTTTAGCCGGCCCGGTCTCTCCGCCGGGGCTTTTCCTCTCCGGATGGAACCGCGCGGCGGTGCGGATCGAGAAGGGACGGATCACGGTCGTCATCGCCGGCGAAGAGGCGCTCGCCGCCCCCCTCCCCGACTCCACATGGAGCGCGATCGGACTCGCCGCCGGTCCCGGGTCCGCATTCGTTTTCGATAACATCGCCCTTCACACGACCGGGGCGGCTCGCTCCCAATCCCCCCGCGCCCCGTCCGTCCGGGCGCTCCTCTTTGACGGATTCGGCTCCGATCGGGGTCTTTGGGCGCGCGGGGCGTTCCCGGTTCTTCGCGGCGCGTTGACGATCACCACCCCGAACCGGGCGCCCCTCTTCGACCTGCTCGCCTCACCGCCCCGAGGCGCGGAGAGGATCGAGACGCTCTTCGCGATCGACGGACCGGGACCGGCCGATTTTCTTCTGGGAGCCCGCGCCGAGGGAGACGACTTCCGCGGGCTCATCTTCCGGGTGATGCCGTCCGGAGAGGTGTTCCTCCTGGAAAGAAGCGGCGGGACGGACCGTCCGGTTCGTTCCCTCTCCGGGCTGATCGTCGACCTGCGCCACGGTTGGAACCGCCTCGCCGCGCGCCTGGAGAACGGGGAGGCGGATATTCACCTGAACGGACGGCCGGTGATGCGTGTCGCGATGCCGGACGGTTTGAGGGGCTTCGGCGTGCGCGCGGAACCGGGGGCCGCCTTCGCGCTCGATGATCTGCTCGTTTTCGGCGAGTCGGCGGGGGACACGGCGCGGGCGAGATCGGCCTGGCGGGCCGCCCGTTTTCTCGACGGGAGCGCCGGCGCGGACGAAGGGGCGACGCGGGTCGAGCGGATCCGGGAGACGGCGCTCGCGCTCCCCGGCCTGCCGGGGGTTCTCGATCTGCTTTTCCGCGAAGCGGTTCTCGCCGGGGATGTGGAGACGGCGCTCGCGGCGGCGGCGGCCTCGCTCGAGGAACGCCCCGGCGTGACGGAAAAGGAACAAACCTGGGCGCTGGCGCTCCTTCTGGCGGGGCGACTGGAGGAAGCGCGGGGGGCGCTCGCCCGTTTCCGCGCCCTGTTTCCGGAGGATCCCTTCGGGCTCGAGAACACGCTGCTTCTCCTCGACAGGAATGGCGAGAGGGAGCGTTTGGTTCGGGAATACCGCGCGGCGCGCGTAGGGGTGGAGCCTCTCCGCGCCGCCGCGCACGGGGTCGCCGCGTGGGCGTACCTGCGGGACAGGCTGACGGCGGAGGCGGCGGAGGCGCTCGCCGAGGCGCTCCGTCTCGGTCCGGGCCGCTTGGATCTGGAAATCGTCGAGGCGGACCTGCTCCGCGCGCGTGGTGACGCCAGGGCGGCGCTCGCGCGCTACGCGTCTTTTCTGGAGAGGGAATTGCCGCCGGAGGTGGAGGGAGCGGTACACGCGCGCCTGGCGCTGACCTGTTTCGAGTCGGGCGATTTCGAGAGGGCGGCGCGGGAATTGGCGACGCTCGAAACGGCGGAGGATGAAAGAGCGGAAAGGGCTCGGCGGATCCTGCGTTCGGTCGCCCTCGTGAGGACAGGGGAGACGGTGGAGGGGGAGGCGGGGCGCGCGGCGCTTCTCGAGGGGCGGGCGCTGGCCGAGTCGACCCTTGCCGACCCGCCGGGAACGGAGGACGCGATCCTCTTCGACCTTTTGGGGAGGGTCGAGTCGGCGCTGGCGCTGCTCGATTTTCAGTCGGACGGGGACTATCGGGCCTATCGAGAGCATGGGCGGCGGGCGGACAGGTTGCACGCGCGCTCGGCGGCGCTCGATCCCCGTTTCGCGTCGCCGCCGGGGGCGGCCGGCGAGGTGGGGACGCGCCCGGCGCCCGACCCGGGGCGCTATGCGGCGCTCGTCGCCGCGGCGCTTCCCGACGATCATCCCGTGGGAGGTTTCACGGAGGACCCGCAGCGCTGGGCGTCCTGGCGCGCCGTGGACAGGCGCGCGGACCTGGCGGAGCGGGCGATCGAGGAAATCCTTGGACAATAAAAGGAAATCGCCGGCGCGACCGCGCGGGCTTCTGATCTTCGACCTGGACGGCACGCTTTTCCGGGGGGATCGGGGAACGGCGCGGGCGGTGTGGGAAACCTGTGACCGTCACGGCCTTCCGCGCCCGAGCGCCGATGCGATCAACGGCTACTTCGGCCGTCCGGTGCACGAGTTCCACGACTGGTTCCGCGGCATGGCGCCCGGCCGGGACATGACCCTCTTTCTGGAGGAGATGGACCGGCGCGAGTTCGATCTGGTCGCCGAAACGGGAGAACTCTATCCCGGGGTACGGGAGATGCTCGAGCGCTTCCGTCGCGAGTTCCGGCTGGCGATCTGCTCGAACGGGTCGAAAATTTACATCGATACGGTTTTGGAGAGTCGGGGGATCACCGGATTGTTCGACCGGGTCCGCCACAGGGAGCGGCCGGAGGAGAGCAAGCCGGAAATGGCCCGGGAAGTTCTGGGGGAGATCCCGGCGAGGCCGGCGGTGCTGGTCGGAGATCGCCGGGACGATTTCCGCGCCGCCCGCGACAACGGCATCTTCTTTATCGGCTCGGCTTACGGGTTCGGGGCTCCCGGCGAGATCGACGGCGCGGATGCCGTCGTCCGGGAGGCGCGGGAGATACCGGCGGCGGTGGAGCGGCTCCTCGCGGGATTCGCGCCGGACGCGAACACCGCCCGCCCGTAGCCAGCCGTACCATTTGCGTGTATACTAGTCACATAAAACCGATCCCCGCCGGCTCCGTGTTCCGTCTTCTGCTCGTCCCCGTCGCCGCACTTCTTTTCTCGACAGGGTGCGACAACGACGCCTACTCCCCTCGGGATGTTTCGGACGGAGCGGTCTGCCTCTTTGTCGACGAGGGATTCCTCGATCCGATCTGGTCGCCGTTCTCCGCGGGGTCCGGAGCGCCGATCGACGCGTTTCGATCGACGACGGCGCCGCAGGAACACCGCACCGTCCGGTCGAAGGCGAAAAGCGTCGAATCGTACTGCCTGCCGCAACGCGGACAGGGGATCGCCATGGCGGGCGTCCTCCTTCCGCCTATCAATATAGAGCGAATCGAGCGGGAAGCCGATCGCCGGCGCGGGAAACGGGTGGAGCGGCGGGCGGGACCGGGACTACTTCCGCTTGCCGATCCCCCGCCAGCCGGTCCGCGGCGTGAGAATGGGGCGGCGGATCTTGCTCACCGTGCCGGCCTGCTCGGTCAGATAGAACGCGTCCGGATCGATGCGGTGAACGACCGGCAGGATGACGGGCAGGTCGCGCCGCCGGCAGGCCACATACAGCTCCGTGATTGGACCGGACCGCCCCTCTCCCGTGAAGGTGGTGACGGGAAAGCCGATCTCACGAATCTCGGCGGCCATCTCTTTTCCCATGTGCGGCGTGATCACGCGGAGCACGGTGTGGCCGAAAGCCAGACGCCGCTCCAGTTTGATCCCGACGACGTTCCCGGTGGAGAAGCCGAGGGCGTAGAAGAGGGCGAGGATCGGCTGTTCCATCACCTGGTTCACTACGGTGGTGACTACGAAAAGCCAGAGACAGACCTCGACGAAGCCGAGGAAGAAGGCGGCCCGCGTCTTCCCCTGCACGATGCTGATGGTGCGGATCGTCCCGAGAGAGACGTCGCCGACCCTCGCGAAAAAGACGATCACTCCGGTGAGCAGCACGGTCCAATCCATGGTTCGGTCTCCGGCCGCCGGGGCGGGGAAGGGGGCGCCGTCCGCGGCGACGGCCTTCCGCGCCGGCGGTTTCTAGCCGGCGTCGATGTTGTTGCGCTTCATCGCCTCGCGCCACGCCGCCTCGTCCATGACCTCCGACTCCTCGACGAGCATGATCGGGATCTCGTCGCGGATCGGGTAACGGCGACGCGTGGCGGCGTCGGTGGAGACGAGCCAGTCCCCATCCTGGACCACCGGCGCCTTTGTTTCGGGGCAGGCGAGGATTTCGAGAAAGTCCTCGGGGATTTTCATCGCGTTTCTCCGTTCTGTCGTGATCGGGTTTCGCCGGGCCGCCGGCGTCAATAGGCGCGCGCCCAGATCACCCGCTGCGCCGAGGGTTTTCCGGAGCGGACGCAGGCGCCCGGCTCCTTCTCTCCATCGAAGGGAATGCAGCGAATGGTCGCCTTGGTCTCTTCCTTGACGAGCGCCTCGGTTTCGCGCGTACCGTCCCAGTGGGCGAGCGCGAAGCCTCCCTCCTCGACGATACGCTTGAGGTCTTCATAATCATCGACGATGTGGGTGTGCTCCTCGCGGAACTTCAGCGCGCGGTCGAAAAGCGCTTTCTGCAACGCCTCGAGCCGCTCCGGGATCACCGTGGCCGCCCCCTCCATGGGCAGGAACTCCTTCTCCCGCGTGTCCCGGCGGACGAGCACCATCTGCGACTTCGCCACGTCCTTGGGGCCGATCTCGATCCGGAGCGGGACGCCCTTCTGCTCCCATTCGGCGAACTTCCAGCCCGGTTTGTACTGGTCGCGATCGTCCACCTTGACGCGCACACCGGCGCCGGCGAGCGAGGCGCGCAGCTTTTCGGCGGCGGCGAGCACCGTCTCGCGGTCCGCGTCGCCGCTGTAAATCGGAACGATCACGGACTGGTGCGGGGCGATCCTCGGCGGCAGGATGAGACCGTTGTCGTCGCCGTGCACCATGATCACCGCGCCGATGAGCCGCGTGGACACGCCCCAGCTGGTGTTCCAGGCGTGACGCTGCGCGCCGTCCTTGTCCTGGAAAACGAGGTCGAAGGCGCGGGCGAAGTTTTGCCCCAGGTTGTGGCTGGTGCCGCACTGGAGCGCCTTGCCGTCCCGCATCATCCCCTCGATGCAGGTGGTGTAGAGCGCGCCGGCGAAACGTTCCGCGTCGGACTTGAGGCCCGGGATGACCGGCACGGCGAGAACGTCCTCGGCGAAACGGCGGTACACCTCGAGCATCTTGCTCGTCTCTTCCCTCGCCTCCTCTTCGGTGGCGTGGGCGGTGTGCCCCTCCTGCCAGAGAAACTCGAGGGTGCGGAGGAAGAGCCTCGGCCGCAGCTCCCACCGGACCACGTTCGCCCACTGGTTGATCAGGACGGGAAGGTCCCGGTAGCTCATCACCCATTTCGCGTACATGTGGTAGATGATCGTTTCCGATGTGGGCCGGATGACGAGCGGCTCCTCCAGTTTCTTGCCGCCGCCGTGGGTCACCACGGCGCATTCCGGCGCGAAGCCCTCGACGTGTTCCGCTTCCTTTTTCAAAAAGCTTTCCGGGATGAGGAGCGGGAAATAGGCGTTCACGTGACCGGTATCCTTGATCATCCGATCGAGCGCGTCCCGCATATGCTCCCACAGGGCGAAGCCGTAGGGACGGATCACCATGCACCCCTTGACGGGGGCGTGATCGGCGAGTTCGGCCATTTGGACCACGTCGGTGTACCACCGGCTGTAGTCCTTGCTCATGGGCGTCACTTTCTGAGCCACGGGGCTATCCTCCTGGAAGAGCACGAGTTGGGGGGCGGTTCGGCGGTCGCCGCGGCGCCGGCCGGTTCCCCCTTCCCCCGCTCGGCGGTTCTCGGTTTTCGCAAACCGTGATTCTAGCGCGATCACGGCGGTGGCGGCAAGGAGGGGCGGAGGGTCCGCCCGTTCCCCGTGGTCGTTTCCGTCCGCGCGGGGAGGTGCCCCGGCGGGCCCGTCACGGCGATCGGATTTCGGCGATTCGCTCCGGCCGCCGCTCGCGCGGAGCGCTTCACGATCCCGCTCGGCGTCGGGCGGATAATCGTTTACACTGATGATAACCGGCATCCATCCCCGGCCCGGCGCCCGCTTCCGGGAGGGGCGATCCACGATCGATCGGGAGGTTCCGCCATGCCCCACACGATCACTCCGTCGCCGGACCGAACGTACATCGAGCTGAAAGCCACCGGGGAGGTCAACCGAGCCGTGGCGATGCGGCAGAACGTCGAAGCGCACGCCCTGGGAAGGAATCTCGGCATTCATCGCTATCTGGTGGACATGACGGAGTGCCGGAACACCGAAACGGAGCTGGACACCTACTCTTTCGCCTATGAAGACATGATGACGGAAAGGGTCGACAAGAAAGCGCGGGTCGCTCTTCTCGTCCGTCCCGACGATCACTCCCACGATTTTGTAGAGACCGTTTCCCGAAACGCCGGGCTGGACGTCACCCTTTTCCGCGACCGCGCGCTCGCGGAGAAGCATCTGCGCGACTGATCGTTCCCGAGATTCGGCGGAGACGTTCGGCGCCGCGACCGCTTGATTCGGGGCGGGCAACCCGACGAGAGGAGGCAGACCATGTCCGGAAGAGAGCTGGGGATCGGGATACCGAAAGGGATGTCGATCCGGCACGACGGGGCGCGGCTCGTGATCGTACGGAGTTGGTTCAGCCCGTCCCTTCTCTTCCTGACCGCTTTCGTGATTGTCTGGGACGGTTTTTTGGTCTTCTGGTACCGGCACGCGCTGACGACCGATGCCACGGCGATGAAGTGGTTCCCCCTGCTCCATGTGGCGGTGGGGGTCGGCCTGACTTATCGGGTGATCGCCGGCTGGCTGAACCGGACCTTCGTGAAGGTGGGGGGCGGAGAGATCGTCGTTCGCCACGCGCCGATTCCCTGGCTGGGCAACAAAACGCTGAAATCGTCGGAGATCGCGCAACTGTATTCGAAGGAGAAGGTCTACTCACACCGGCAGGGGAAACCGGTGGTTTACGAGGTGCGCGCCATAACCCGCGCGGACCGGAACCGGAAACTGGTCGGCGGCCTGGAAACGAGCGAACAGGCGATCTGCATCGAACAGCAGATCGAGAAAGCCCTCGGCATCAAGGCCCGCCGAGTACCGGGCGAGCTGGGGGATTCCGCCGGCTGATCGAGCGGGCCGAGAAGGGGGACGAAGAGAGGCGCGGCCGCCGCTCAGATCAAACGACGGAGCCGGAGGACGATCACGATCTCTCTCTCGGTTCCGTCGCGGGAGAGGCGGAGGCGGAGAGCGGCGCCCGCCCTCCGGAAAAGCGGCCGGAGGTCGTCCCTCCCGAATCCGTCCGCGGATTTCCCGTCGATCCGCAGGATCCGATCTCCCGCGCGCAGCCCCGCCTCCTCCGCCGGCGTTCCCGGACGCACCGAGGCGACCGCCCACGTCCCGTCCTCCGCCCTTCCGAGCCCCATGCCGGACATGTCGTGTTCGAACGGTTCGGCGAAGCGACCGTTCGGCTCGATAAAGAGGCGCTCCCGCGCGTAGTCGAACACCAGATTGAAACGGGAGAGGAGTTCGAAGCCGATGTATGCCTCCCGATCTTCGCCGTCCAAGGCGGGCGGATCGCGGAAGCCGGCCAGCACGCCGGCGACCTCGTAAGGACCGATCCGAACGCCGGCGATCCGGCCGAGCCGTCCGCGCACCTCTCCCTGCACGCCGAAACCGAGCGAGACGGCGAGCGTGTTTTCGGGAAGGGGCGCGGTCCGGGGAGACGGGGAGGGGAGCTGCAAGGCGTGGGAGCCGCCGAGATCGATGCTGAGTTCGCCGGGATGAAGCGCACCGCCCTGATAGCGCAGCGTCGCCGGTAGCGTGTAGGAGCCGTTCGGCATCGGCCGCATGGGAATCGCCCCTCCTCCTCCTCGGTATTCGAAATCGTCGGGAGGGATCAGAGTGATCGTCATCGCGTCGAAATCGATGTCCACGACGAAATGTTTGAAGAACGCGGCGCTCACCTGTCCGTCCGCTCCTTCCCAGAGATCGGTCAGGCCCGATGCGTAGGGGGTGACGATCGCCTCCTGCCCCGCGAACTCGACGCCGGCGAATCGGACCGCCACGTCCCGCGCCATGAGCGAGACCACCGGGTCTCCGTCGCCCGCGCCGCCCACGAGGATGGTGTCGCCGTAAGCGAGCTCCAGGGAATCGATGCGCGGGCTGCCGAAAAGAAGCAGCTGATCCCAGAGGACGCCGTTGTCGAGCATCAAACGGAGTTTTCGCCCGCCGATTTCGGCGTCCATCAGGATGTCGCCCCGGAAAATCGTGAAGGGAATGCGCGCCGCGCCGTCTTCGGATAGGACCTCGTAAGAGCCGGGGGGCGGCGTGGGCCACCGCTTCGATGCGTCGGGCGGCGCGCCGGGCGAAGCGAACGCCCGCGCGTCCGCGGCTCCGAAAAAGGCGAGTGCGAGGAAGAGAGCGACGGCGACTCCGGTGCTGCGCATGAAAGACTCCTCGTGACGGCGCCCGCGCGCTTCGCCCGCGCGGAAAATCTTCGGGGGAACGGTCGAGGGAAAGACCCGCCGCGGAGCCGAAAAGTCGCGGGAAAATAACGGATGCGACGAAAACCGCAGATCCGATCCGGGGAAGCGGTCTCTCCCGTCGGGCCGCCTCGCCTCCGCCATTGATTCGCCCCCCCCGCTCCGCATATCTTCGGGTCGGCGGTTGCCGCTCGACCGCCCTCGGTATTCCAACGAACCTTGGCGAGGAGTGACTCATGCGTATCCCGGTCCATGCGTGTTGCGCGGTTCTTGTTCTGCTTCCGTTTCTTTTCACGGTCGGATGCGGCGGCGACGATCCCGGCTCGCCGGAAGGAAACGGTGGAGCGGAAAACGACGCCCCCGCGATCGCGGCGTTCGTGGTGAACCCGCCGATCCTCCGCCCCGGCGAGGGCGCGGCGCTCGCCTGCGTGGCCGTGGACCCGGACGGCGACTCCCTGACCTATGCATGGGGAGCCGCGGCGGGGACGTACGCGGATTCGACGAACACCGGGAATGAAGCCGACTGGATCGCGCCGGGCGTAGAGGGGACCGTGGATCTCTGGGTGACCGTTTCGGACGGAGAGGGTGAAAGCGACGCGGACACCGTCGCGGTCGAGGTGGTCGCCGGAACCTTTCTGACACGAACCAACGATGGAATCACGGCGCTCGACTTCAGCGGGAACGGTTTCGTGTTGAGTGAATCGCGCGCGTTCGTGGAGGTGCTCGGCACGAGGATCTTTCTCAAAGACCATGCCTCGATCACCGAGATCGATCACCAGGGAAACACGGTCGACGTCGTGCCGGTCGCCGCGGCGAACGCGAGGGGCTATGATTGGTTTATCCACCCCGACGGGGGATTCACCTTCCTGGACAACGCCACCGATTCGATCTTCTGCATGTCCGTGGACGGATCGCTCGCGGCCGCCCTCGCCATGCCCGACTCGAGCCCCGACGAGTTGCAGAGCCTGGACGGCGTCGTCGTGGGCGGGCACGCCTACATCTCCGAGACGGGGAATAGCCAGCTGATCGATCTCGATCTCACGACCCTCACGGCGACCATCTTCCGCGAGATCGATCCGACCGGCGGGTGGCTGGGCGCGATCGACTACGGAAACGGCGCGTTCAGTCTGGGCCGCTCGAAGAAGATCCACCGGTTCACGGCGGAGGGCGACGTGACCGATCTCTGCACCCTCCCCGCGGGGAACATCACCGGCTTGGCCACCGCCGGTTCCTACATCTACGCGGTCGTGAATTTCTCCGGTGAGCTCTATCGGATCCACTCCGTCACGGGCGAATACGCGGTTGTCGCCGACAGCCTCAATTATCCCAAGGATCTGGAGTTCCTCCCGGCGGTGTTGGAGTCGCCGGCCGTGGCTCCGTAACGGGAGTGCGCCGCGGCCGTCAGCGATCCAGCTCGGGTACCCGGCTCATGGCGATGGTGAGAGTCACGGGGGCGCCGCCAGCCCCGCCGCGCCGTCCGGCGTGTGCCGAAACGCGGTCGAGCAGACGGTTCAAACGCGCGAGCCCCTCGGAATCGAGACGGAGGACGAGGCGCCGGATCATCAGGTCCCTTTCTTCGCCTTCCAACCGGACCTCCGTCGCCGAGGCGGCGGCACGATAATCCCTCTCCGCGCGGCGGAGGAGGGCGGCGCAGCTGTCCGCCATGGCCCGCCGGTACGGGACGGAACGCTTCTTCGGGTCGATGACGAGCTTCCCCGCCCGAAGCCGGTAGGTTTTCTCCATGCGCCGTCCCGTCCCCCGCGTCGCCGCCTCTTCGAGGATGCCCACCTTCTCCAGCACGCGGATGTGATAGTAGAGAGAGGTGACGGAGCAGCCGGCGCCGACGGCGATCTCCCGAACGGAGGAGGCGCCGCGCAGGGCGAGGATGTCGACGATCCGGAAACGGACCGGCGAGCCGAGCGCGGCGACCTGCTCGGGCGAACGGAGCACCATCTTGTCCCGCGGCGCGCTCATGGATCGATCCTAAACGATCCGAGCGGGGCGTCAAGGCAAACCGTTTAAAAATTCAAAATTATTTGAACAGACGTTCGATTCCTTTCGTCGGAGAGAGTGAGCCGGTCGGAGGAATGCCTCCTCCGGCGGGCCGACGAAGCAAAGGAGGTGCGGCGATGCGAAGAGTATGGATCGGGTGGGCGTGCCTCGCCCTGGCGGCGGTGGCGCTTCGGCCGGTTTTCGCCGTCGCCGCGAGCGGGGCGATACCCGCGGACAGTCTTTTTCGGGCGGGCGATTTTGCGCGCGCCGAGGAGGCGTACCGTGCGGAATACGAGAGAGACGGGGACGACGGCGGAAGTGCGTTGCTCCGTCTGGGCGAGATCGCTCTTCTGGAGAACCGTTTGGACGAGGCGGAATCTCGGCTCCGCGCCGCGACGGATCTCCTTCCGGAAGAGAAGCGCCCGAAGCTCCTTTTAGCGGAGACCCATTATCGCCGGGACCGTTTCACGGCCGCCGCGCCTCTTCTGCGCGCCGCCGGGCGGACCGCCTTCGCCGATCAAATGGAGAGCTTCGAAGGAGAGGCGCCGTACGAGATCGCCGGAACCGCCGACTCGGCCGTCCTCCCCTTCCTGGAGGGATTTCCTCTGCCGGTCGTCACGATCCGTGTCAACGGGCGGACGGGGCGCTTTCTGATCGACACGGGAGGATCGGTGCTCTCCTTGGACCCGGCATTCGCGGCGAGCGCGGGCGCGGGGAGATCCTTCGGCGCCGAAGAGGGCGTTTTCGCCGGAGGACGCCGGGCGATGTATGAATACGGCCGCGCCGATTCGATCGGTCTCGGTGGATTTACGGTGAAGAACGTGCCGATCCATCTCAAGGGGATTCGTTTTCCTCCCGGTCCCGGCGGATCGATCGACGGCGTGATCGGAACGGTCGTCCTCTATCACTTCCTCTCCACCATCGACTATCCCGGCGAGAGGCTCGTGCTCCGGCGGCGCGCGGAAAGCGCCTCCGCTCCGCCGGGGGGCCACGAGATCCCCTTCCGGATGGCGGGGGATCATTTCATGGTCGCCCGTGGAACGGCGAACGGCGCCGGCCCTTGTCTTTTCCTGGTGGACACGGGACTGGCGGGCGGCGGATTCGTTCCGGCCGATTTCCTGATCGACGAGGCGGGAATCGAACTGTCCGAGGAGACGATGACGGGCATCGGCGGCGGCGGGCCGGTCGAGATCCGATCCTTCACTCTCGACGAACTCTCTCTGGGGGGCGCGCGGCGCGAGGGAATCCGGGGCCTGCACGGGGGATTCCCGGGACCGCCGGATCGATGGGGTTTTCTCCTCGCGGGGATCATCTCGCACGACTATTTCAATGCCTGGGCGATGACCTTCGACTTCGACCGGATGCGGATCGTCCTGACCGCGCCGAAAGGAGACTCCCGAGCAACGGGCGCAGCGCACGCTCTCCGTTGAATGGAATGGCGCGTTTGCTCGTCTTCATCAGAGAAGCGTCTTCCGCCCGTTTTCCGGTCCGCCGCGACCCACCGAGCGGCGGCCGGGACGCCGGCTATCGACGAGCCGCTCTGGAGCCCCTTTCCGAGACCCCGCGGAGATGGACGATGCGCACCGACCCGCACCTCCGGTTTTTCATCACCGCGATTCTCTGCGCGGCTTGCCTTTTCTCCTGCGATCGCGAGCCCTCGCCGAAGGCGGGGACGCACACGATGACTTGGCTCCCCGGCGAATCGATCGACGGCTATCTGCTTTGGATTCCGGAGGGCTATGATCGCTCTCGCTCCTGGCCGCTGCTCCTCGCCCTGCGTGAAGCGGGGTGGTGGGGGGGGCGGTCGGGGGGGGACATCATCTCCGGCCCCGCCCGCGTGGTGGAGACCATGGACCGGAAGGATCTCGCCTTCCTGCGCCGGGACTTTCTCATTCTCTCGCCCCGTTTCACGGGCGTCCGGGAAGAGGATGGTCCGCGGGAGGATCGGACCGACCGTTTAATGGAGCTGGTGGACGACGTGACGCGCGCATACCACGGAGACCCGCGGCGCGTCTATCTGACCGGGACCGGCGGCGGTGAGTGCGGCGTCTGGGTTTGTCTCGAGCAACATCCGGACCGCTTCGCCGCCGCGGCGCCCCTGGGCGGTCTCCCCCGCGCCGCCGCGATCAGGCTCGACTCGGCAGACGCGCGGTCCGCCTTCGAAAAACTACCGATATGGATCATTGAAAACAGAGACAATCCGGCCGCGCCCTCGGATCTTCTGATCGAGACGGTGAGGCGGATCGAGTTTTTCGGCGGCGACCGTTTCATCCGAATCGACGATCCGGGCGGTCTCCGGGAGACGCCCCGGGCACGACGCATCCTGTCGATACGGACTCCCGAGAAAAGCAACGCGGAGAACATCTACGAAAACCCACGCTTCTACCGCTGGCTGCTCCGCTGGGAGAGGGGGGAGCGCTAGGGCGGTCCATCCGGGCGAGGTCCGGGCGATACGTCCTCTTCCCCGCGACCGCGATTTTCCGCCTTTCCCTTTTCGCGCTTCCCGTCGCGCCCCGCCCTTCCTATGATGGACGGCGGGAGCACGGCCCCGCGCGACCGGAACGGGCCGCGCGCGGAAAGGGAGGAAGATGGCCCGTCTATTTCTGAAAGCGGGGCGAGAGCGTTCCTTGCTCCGGCGGCACCCGTGGGTCTTCTCGGGAGCGGTGGAACGCGTCGACGGCGACCCGGAATCCGGGGAAACGGTGGAGGTGATCGCCGGGGACGGGAGCGCTCTCGGCCGCGGCGCCTGGTCGCCCCGCTCGCAGATCGCGGTTCGCATGTGGACCTTCGATCCCGAAGAGGAAGTAGACGGCTCCTTCATCCGCGCCCGCGTCGCCCGCGCGGTCCGGTTGCGACGGGAGCGGGTCGAGGCGGAGAAACTGGACGCCTACCGCGTGATTCACGCCGAGTCGGATGGTCTTCCGGGGGTCACGGTGGACCGTTACGCCGGTTTCCTGGTCTGCCGTTTCACCTCCGCCGGCGCGGAGCGGCGGCGCGGAGAGATCCTGGACGCCCTCGGAGACGCCCTCCCATCGGCCGGTGTCTACGAGCGTTCCGACGGGGCGGCGCGGGAAAAGGAGGGACTCGAGCGCCGGGAGGGTCCTCTCGCCGGGTCGGAGCCGCCGGAGACGATCAAGATCCGCGAGGGGCGCTGCCGCTTTCTTGTGGATGTGCGGCGCGGCCACAAGACCGGGTTCTATCTGGACCAGAGGGAAAACAGGGCCGTCGCGGCGACCATGACCGGCGGCGCGGAGGTGCTCAACGCCTTCGCCTACACCGGCGCTTTCGCCGTCGCCTGCGTCGCCGCCGGCGCGGCCCGGGCGACGAACCTGGAGTCTTCGCGGGACGCGCTGGAAACGGCCCGCCGGAACGCCGAAAGGAACGGCATCGGAGAGGACCGGATCGAGAACCTGGAGGGGGACGTTTTCGAGGTCCTCCGGCGCTTCCGCGACTCCCGCCGCTCCTTCGACGCGATCGTCCTCGATCCGCCCCGGTTCGTCGAGGCGAAGAGTCACCTGGAACGTGCCGCACGGGCCTACAAGGACATCAATCTTTTGGCGTTCAAGTTATTGCGGCCGGGCGGGCTGCTCTTCACCTTCTCCTGTTCCGCCCTCATGGAGGAGCCGCTCTTTCGGAAAGTGGTGGCCGGCGCGGCGCTCGACTCGGGCCGTGAGGTCCAGGTGCTGCACCGCCTCGGCCAGCCGCCGGACCACCCGGTTTCCCTCGCCTTTCCGGAGGGGAACTATCTCAAGGGACTCGTCTGCCGCGTCGCGGAATAAGAGCCGGCGCGGATCCCGGAGCGATCCCCCCTTTCGCTCGCGAGGAACCCTCCGGTAACTCGCCGGGGAAGGAGAGCGCGCATGCCCGAGGAGATGGAGCGGCAAACGAGCCCGGAGGAAGGCCGCCTCTACGGCCCGGTCTCCACGCTCGCCGTGGGGCTGCTCATCCTGGCGCTCAGCCAGATCGTGCAGATCCCCCTCCTGCTCGGCGCGTTGATCGACATGATCCGGGAGGGGCGAAGCCCGAACGCGGAGAATCTTCTTCTGGGCGGCGCGGTGCTGGAGCGCGGCGTGATCGCCGGCGCCGTGGTCGGGATCGCCCTCACCGCGCTCTTCACGCTCCGCCGCCGCCCCTACCCGGCGGCGAAATACCTGGGACTCCTGTGGAGCGGCTGGGGACGTTTCCTCGCCGCCACGGCGATCGGCGCGGTCGCCTTCATCGCCATCGAGATCTTTCGGACGCGGCTCGGCGGCGAACCGGTACCGGAGTTTCTCCTGCGGGCCTACCGGAGTTCCCCCACGCCGATCGTTCTCTGGTTCGCCATCGCCGTCGCCGCTCCCCTCTTCGAAGAGATCCTGGTGCGCGGGTTTCTGCTTCACGGGCTCGCCGCCTCCCGTATGGGCTGGATCGGCGCCGTCGGAATCACCTCTCTGCTCTGGACGCTCCCGCACATCCAGTACGGCCCCACAGACATGACCACCATCTTTCTGAACGGAATCGTGCTCGGTTGGTCCCGGCTCGCCGCCGGCTCGATCTGGCCGGCGATCCTCCTGCACGTGGCGGTCAACGCCGCCGGCGTCGCGCAAGTGGCGGCGCTGGCCGGTTGACCGGGAAGCGGCGCGCGAATGATCGAGCGGATCGGCCTCGGCATAAAAAATAATATCTAAAGGATGCGGACGAAGATCTGGTGGGTGGCGAAGGCGCCGAGCCAGGCGATGGCGGTCATGTAGCCGAAGGTGAAGAGGGGCCATCGCCAGGAGACGGTCTCTCGGCGGATCGCGGCGAGGGACGCCCCGCATTGGATGCAGAGGGCGAAGAATACCATCAGCGAAAGCGCGACGGGGATGGTGAACGCCGGCGACCCGTCGTCCCGCCGCGCCGACCGAAGCGTTCCGATCAGCGCCTCCCGGTTCTCCGCCCCGTTCCCCAGGTCGTAGATCACGTTCAGCGTGGAGACCACCACCTCCCGCGCCGGGAAGGAGGCGAGCGTCGCCATGCCGATTTTCCAGTCCCAGCCGAGGGGCGCCACCACCGGTTCTATGAAGTGGCCCGCCCGGGCGAGAAAGCTCTGCCGCAAAAAGGCGCCGTCCCGCTCACTCTCGATTCGGAGCAACTCCTCTTCCCGCTCCGCGCCGTCGAGCCTCTCCTCCGCCGAGCGGACTCCCGCCTGGTAGTCGGCGGTGATCGATGCGGGGCGGGGAAAGTAGCCGAGCGCCCAGACCACGATGGACATGAAGAAGATGATCGTGCCCGCCTGCTTCACGAAAGCCCAGGCGCGCTGGTAGACCCGCATCGCCACCGACCGCGGGTTCGGCGCCGTGTAGGAGGGCATCTCCATCACGAAGGTGTTCCCCGCGCCGCGCAGCAGCGTGCGCTTCAACACGATCGCCACCGGGATCGCCACGATCACGCCGACCACGTACATGGCGCCGAAAACCAAGCCCTGAAGCGGCAGGAAGCCGGCGACGTTTCGGGCGGGAATGAAGGCGGCGATCATTAACGTATAAACCGGAATGCGGGCGGAGCAACTCATGAGGGGGGCGACGAGGAGCGTGGCGATCCGGTCCCGGCGATCGGCGATCACCCGCGTCGCCAGGATCGCCGGCACGGCGCAGCCGAAGCTGCTCAGCAGCGGAATGAAGCTCATGCCGCTCAGCCCGAAGAGGCGGAGGATCCGGTCCATGAGAAAGGCGGCGCGGGCCATATAGCCGCAGTCTTCCATCATGGCGACGAAGAGGAAGAGGAAAACGATCTGCGGGAGGAAGACGAGCACCCCCCCGACGCCGGCGAGGGCGCCGTCCACGATCAGGCTTTCCAGCGCGCCTCCGGCGAGGGATGTGCCGGCGAAGAGGTGGACCACGGCGTCGCCGATCCCGGCGAACCATCCCGAGATGGCGGTGGTGAAGGGACGCGCCATGCCGAAGATGGCGAGAAAGACGACGAAGAGCACCGCCGCGAAGATCGGCATGCCGAAGAGACGGTGGACCAGCACGTCGTCGATCCGCTGCGAGAGCGACCGGCCGTGCTCGGTCTCCGCCAGGAAGGGGGCGATCGCCCCGCGGATCCATGTGTGGCGCATCGCCGATTCCAGCCGGACCGGCGTGGAGCCCGTCGCCCGGATCCGGACGCGCGCGTCCTCGAGGGCGGGGAGAAGCGTGCCTCCGCTCCTCGCGTCGAGAAGGCGCTCCACCGAGCCGCCCTCGTCGATCAGCGCGCGACCCAGAAGAAAGCGGTCGAAGAGGAAGCGGGATTCGAGCGCCTCCAGCTCGCGCCGGATCGGCTCCGGCCAGGACCAGCCGGGATCGGGGGGGGGCGCGTCGAGCTGTTTCACGATCACCGAGCGGAGTTCCTCGGCGCCGAAGCGCCGGCTCGCCACGGTGGGGACCACCGGGACGCCGAGCGCCTTGGCGAGTCCCCGGGCGTTGACGTGCACGCCCGCGCGATCCGCCACGTCCACCATGTTGAGGACGATCACCACCGGGAGGCCGAGCTCCATCACCTGCGTGGCGAGATAGAGATTGCGCTGCAGGTTGCTCGCGTCGATGACCACCACGACCAGGTCCGGTTGGGGTTCCTCCTCTAAGTCGCCGAGAAGGACGCGGACCGCCACCATCTCGTCGGGGCTGCGGGCGGCGAGGCTGTATGTGCCGGGGAGATCGACCAAATCCACGCCGGGCGCCAACACGCCGGTGGTTTTATCCACCGTGACGCCCGGGTAGTTGCCCACCCTTTGCGAAAGACCGGTGAGCGCGTTGAAGACGCTCGATTTCCCCGTGTTCGGATTGCCGATGATGGCGACGCGGTGCTGTGTTTTGACCGGGATCAAAAGCGAACCTCCACCGCGCGCGCTTCCGATTTGCGGAGGGAGAGGCAATAGTTTTGGATCTCAAGTTGCATCGGGTCGCCGAGAGGGGCGACGCGTAGAACCCGGAGGCGGGCTCCCTCCACCAGCCCCAACTCCATCAGCCGCTGGGCGACCGGCCCGTCCCCGTTCACGCGGACGATCACCGCCGTCTGCCCCGGTTTGCAATCGGAGAGAAACATGTCAGCTCTCTCCTCGGTCGCTGCTCGATACGCGGTCACGGATGGCGAGACCGTCCCGCCCGCACGATTGCGGGCACGCCCCGCTCGAAAGTCCCTCACATCCCGCGCAGGAGTGGGACTCCCGCCCCCGTGCGGACCGCCACGCGCGTCGCAGAAGAAAAAAGACCGCCCCGGCGATGGCGACCGCAACGATAGTTATCTCTATTCCAGACAACAGATTGTCTCCGCTCGTCCATGCGCGGACCGTGGGCGCCTCTCTCGGATTATCGTCTCTCCCAAGGCGGCGCTTGAAGTCCAAGACCCGTCTAACAAACTATAATCCTACTTGAACATAATAAGGAAGGTCAAGGCGGGGCTTGCGGATTGAGGGATTGGGCGGGCAATGGGCGAGGGGGATGCGGTGTGCGCGGCGACTCACCCGCGGAGGCGATGGAAGAAACCCCCCGGCACCTCCGTTCCCGCCGCCCCCCTTCTCATCCGTCCCGTGAAGGTGTAGCATGGTGTGCGGGGCGACACCGCCCCGGGGAGGCGATTCTTCAGCCATGGCGTTCTTTGCACGAAAATCGGCCCGCGCGGCGCTCGTCGCGGCCGCCCTCGCCGCCGCGCTCCGTCTGTCCGGCTGTCTGGACGCCGGACCTCTCGACCCGGCCGGTGAAGCCGGCCTCGACGTGCGCGTCCAGGTCTTTTCGGGTGACGACGCCCGAAAAACACAGGCGACCGATTCCCTCTCCGTCCGTCTCTACGACATCACGGGCGATCGTTACACCGACGAGCCCGAGTCTTTCCCTCTCGCCGCCCGAGCCGACCTCGTCTCCCAATCCGAGGACGCGGTTTATCGCGCTCCCCTTCGGGTCGACCTGACCGAGGAGCGTGTCTTCCGCGTGGCGACCCGCTTCTCCTACGTCGGCGCCATCGGTCGCGAGAAAGTGGCGGGGGAAAGGACCGTTACGCTCGCACCCGGCGACCGGAAGAACCTGACCATGGTGCTCACCGAGCCGGGCGCGCCGCCCGCCGACGCCTTCGGGCTCTCCGTGGCGAACAGCGAAGCGGTCTCCGGCGCCAGGGACCACGGCCTGCCGATCGTGCTGAAAAACGGAGCGGCCATCGGCGGGCTCCAGTTCCAGATTCGTTTCGATGGGAGGACGATCGAATCGGTGGAGGGGATCGAGGTCGACCCTTCGAGCCGTCTCTTCACGGGCGCCTCGGCGGACTCGCTGATCGGCTCCCACTTCGCGCAGCCCACGGATTCCACGCTGCGGGTGGTGACCGTCGACCTCAGGGGGGACTCTCTTTTCGAACCGCTCCAATCGATCCCGCCCGGCAACGACCTGCTCTTCTTCGTGCGGGTGGACCTCGGCGACCAGTTCCCGGTCTTGCCCGACACGATCCGTCTCTCCCTGGAAGACGTGTTCTTCTCCACGCCGTCGGGCAGCTCCGACATCGCCGTCACGGACACGACCAACGGCCTGCTGATCATCACGGAGTAGAGGCGCCGCGTCGCCCGGGCGCGCCGGGGGCGATTGACCAACTCGTGGTCGTTCTGATATAATTTCAATGAGTTATAGCGTTCAACCTGCCTCATCGGAGCCATTCGCATGAAACGCGCGGTCTTTATCGCCCTCATGGCGGCGCTTTTACCGTCGTTGTCGGCCGCCGAGGGAGACCTTCCCCCGCCGACCGGCCTCGCCGCGTCGACCGACAGCTGCTGGGGGATTTACCTCTCCTGGGATTCGCTCCCGGACGCGGACTCTTTTTATGTGAGGCGCGGGACGAACGTCTTCCACGTGCAGGATCTTTTCTTCCGGGACACACTTGCTCCGGCCGGTTCGAGCCAGTACTGGGTGGCCGGCTTCGGCTCCCACGGCCTCGGCGACAGCGCCGACGTGACCGGTTTCCGGCCGTCGACCCCTTCCGCTCCCGCTTCGATCTCGGCGAGCGACACCTCATGCGCGATGGTCCGTTTGGATTGGAGCGCCTCGGCGGAGGCGGACAGTTACCGGGTATGGCGGAACGGCGCGCCGATCGCCACGGTGGACGCCACGGTCCTCTTTTACGAGGACGGGCCGCCGCCGGGACCGTACCTCTATGGCGTCTCCGCCGGGAGCGCCTGCGGGTGGTCCGACTCGGCGACGGCGACGGGTGAGCGGCTCGATCTTCCCGCGCCGCCGGGGAGCGTCGCGGCGTCGGACACGAGCTGCCACTTCATCCTCGTGACCTGGACGGACGCGCCGGACGAGGAGGGATACCGGATCTACCGGGACGGCGCGGCGACTCCCGTCGCCGAGCCTCCGGCGGACGCGACCGCCTGGGCGGACGAGACGGTCGAGGCGGGGGTGACCCACTCCTACCGGGTCGCCTCGGTGAACCGTTGCGGCGAGGCCTCGGGGGGGACGGCGGCGGGAGAGAGGATCTTCGGTTATCCCGAATCGCCGGTGAACGTCGAAGCCTCCGACGGCCGGTGCGACAGCATCGTCGTGACCTGGGCCACGGCGACGGAGCCGGCCGGCGCGGACAGCTTCATCGTCTATCACCGCGAGGTGGGCGGAGCGCCCGCGTGGATCCGCGTGGGCGCGGTGACGGCGCCCCCCTATCGGGTCGCCCACGCCCCGGCGCCGGGGACATACGCGTATTACGTGGCCGCCTGCAACCACTGCGGCTGCACCCCCGCCGCGGCGGCGAGCCAGGACGAGGGGAGCCGCGACGCCCCGCCCGCCGGCGCGCCCGCCTTCACCTCCGAAAGCGACGCCGAGGGGTGCGCAGGCGCTCCCTTCCGGCTCGTCTGGAAGGGCGTCCAAGGCGCGACCTCCTACACCGTGATCGAGGGCGCCATCGAGACCCCGGTCGGCGCCGACACCTCCTGGGTCGGTTCTCTGGACGGCCCCGGGGCGCATCTCTTTCGGGTGCGCGCCGAAAACCACTGCGGCGCGGGCCCCGAGAGCGATCCTTGGGAGGTGAAGATACTGATCGGGCCCGGGGCTCCGGCGACGATCGTCGCCACGGACACCCTCTGCGGCGCGGTGCGCCTCGACTGGAGCGCCTCGGCGAACGCGGACAGCTACCGGGTGTGGCGGGACGGCGCGCCGGTGACGATTCTGGACGGCGCCGCCCTCTCCTGGGTGGACTCCATCGCCGCCGGGACATACATCTACGGCGTTTCCGCCGGGAACGCCTGCGGCTGGTCCGACTCGGCGGTCGCCTCCGGAACCTCCGCCGGGATCCCCGCCGCGCCCTCGGCGGTGGCGGCGAGCGACACTTCCTGCTCCTTTATCTATGTGACGTGGAGCGCCTCGGCGGACGCGGACAGTTACCGGGTGTGGCGGGACGGCGCGCCGGCGGCGACGCTGGACGGCGCGGCCACCGCATACGAGGACACGGTCGCCTCCGGAGCCTATCTCTACGGCGTCTCGGCGGGGAACCGGTGCGGCTGGTCCGATTCCACCGTCGCCGAGGGGTCGACGCTCCCCGCGCCCGTCCCCCCCGCGGCGGTGGCGGCGAGCGACACCTCCTGTCTCTTCGTGTTCGTCGCCTGGGATGCGGTCGCAGACGCGGACAGCTACCGGGTGTGGAGGGACGGCGCGCCGATCGCCGCTTTGGACGCGCCGGCCGCCGCCTATCGGGACACGGTCGCTCCGGGCGCGTATCTCTACGGCGTGTCCAGCCGGAACACCTGCGGCTGGTCCGATTCCACCGTCGCCGAGGGACGCGTGCTCGGCGTCCCCGCCGCGCCCTCGGCGGTGACGGCGAGCGACACCGCCTGCGCGCGGATCGTCGTGTCCTGGAGCGCCTCGGCCGACGCGGACAGCTACCGCGTGTGGCGGGACGGCGCGCCGGCGGCGACGCTGGGCGCCACGATCTTCACCTATGAAGATTCGGTTCCGCCGGGCGGCTACGCCTACGCCGTCTCGGCGGGAAACCGATGCGGGTGGTCCGACTCGACCGCCTCGATCGGGCTCTCACTCGGCCCGCCGCCGCCGCTCGCCGCGCTCGCCGCGTCCGACGATTCCTGCGGCTTCGTCCGCCTCGTCTGGGGCGCCGTCGCCGACGCGGACTCCTACGCGGTCTACCGAGACGGAATCCCCGTCGCGGTGATCGCCGAGACGACCCTGGTCGACACGGCTCCGCCCGACGCCTATCTCTACGCCGTGGCGGCGCGGAACCGCTGCGGCGACTCCCCCGCCGCGCAGGACTCGGGTACACGGCCCCCCGATCCGCCCCAGCCGCCGGCCGGACTCTCCGCTTCGAGCGACTCCTGCGGTTTCGTTTTCGTCGCCTGGTCTCCGGCGGCGGACGCGATATCGTACGACGTCCTCCGCGAAGGCATCCCGCTCGGCGCCACGGCCGACACCCTGTACCGCGACGACACCGCGCTCGCGGGCGCCTCCTATCTCTACACGGTGCGCGCCTCGAACTCCTGCGGCGTCTCGGAGGAGAGCGGCGCCGTCACGGGCGCCCGTCCGCCCGGCCCGCCCGCCGCCCCCGACTCGACCGGCGCTTCCACGAACCGGTGCGACGGAATACTCGTCTCCTGGACGGACGTGGAGAACGAGGAGTGGTACGTGGTGCTCCGGGACGAGGCGGCGGCCGACACGCTCCCCGCGGAGACCCTCTCCTGGTTGGACGAAGCGGCGACGCCCGGGACGCACGTTTACCGTGTCGGCGCCTTCAACGGCTGTTCCGCCGCCCCTTCCTTCGGCGACTCCGCCGAGGGTTTTCTCCTTCCCGCGCCGCCGCCGGTCGTCGACCTCGACGCCGACTCGATCTGCGGCGGCGTCCGTCTCTCCTGGTCCGATGTGGATTGGGAGGCGGGCTACGTCGTGGTGCGCCGCCAGGACGAAGAGGGGGTCGCCCTCGACACGCTGGGCGCGGACGCGACCTTCTTCGAGGACTTCACGGCCGACACGGGCGCCGTCTACGAGTACGGGGTGGGGGTCTTCAACGGCTGCCATCCCGAGCCGGCGTTCGGCTCCTGGGCGACGGGGATCCGACCGTGGGACGGGCCCGCCCCGCCGGTGGGCGTCTCCGCGGGCGATGGAAACTGCGGCTCCATCCGCGTGGATTGGCTCCGCTCCGCCCACGCCGACGGCTACCGCGTCTTCCGGGACAACGTGATGATCGCCGTCACCGAATCGCCCCTCTTCGCGGACGGCGAGGCGTCGCCGGGAACGCACCTCTATAAAGTGAAAGCCTATAATTCTTGCGACGTCTCCGGCTTCAGCGACGCCGACGCGGGCTCGCGCCCGCCGGACGCGCCGGCGCCTCCCGAAAATCCGAACGCCACGGACAACAACTGCAAGCACATCCGTGTCTCCTGGAACGACACGGCGAACGAGGACGGCTATCGGATCTATCGGGACGGCGCGGGGATCCCGATCATCGTCCTCGGACCGAACACCACTTCCTACGAGGACAACGCCGTGGAGAGCGGGACTCACACGTATCGGATCGAGGCGTACAACTCCTGCGGCGTGGGGTCCGCCGGTCCCGTCATGGGGGAGAGGATCCTGGGCTATCCCATGGCGCCGACCGACGTCTCCGCGAGCGACGACCGGTGCGACGACATCCTCGTCACGTGGAGCTACCCGGCCGGGGAAATGATCGACAGCTTCGTCGTCTCCTTCCGCGACCCGGCGCAGACGCCGAACTGGGAGCCCGTCGGCGTCGTGTACGGGGCGCCCCTCCGATACGTCCACGCGCCCGCGCCGGGGAGCTACGAGTACCGCGTGGTCGCCTTCAACGAGTGCGGCTCTTCTCCGGAGACGGCGGGAAGCGTGGACGCGGGGGTGCGGCGGGGCGCGCCGGGCGTGCCGGCGGACTTCACCGCCCTGCCGGCGGAGGTGTGCGGCGGCCGTCCCTTCACTCTCTCCTGGCGGCCGGTCGAAGGGGCGCTCTCCTACGAACTGGAAGAGATGGAGGCGGGAACGACGAACACCACGGACACGAGCGTGACATTGACGCGCCCGGACGCCGGGACATCGGCCTTCCGCGTGCGCGCGACGGGGGCTTGCGGCGCGGGTGAATGGAGCGGCGTCCGCGAGGTGGAGATCCAGGTTCTTCCCGAGGCGCCCGCCTCTCCCTCGGCGACCGGCGACCGTTGCGGCGCGATCCGTCTCGGCTGGACATCCGTGGGGACGGGGGGCGTCTGGATCGAAACGGGCACGGGCACGGTCTTTTTGGACGGACCGGAGACGTGGACCGACTCCCTTCCCGAGGGAGGCGCTCGGAGCTATCCGATCGGCGGTTGGAACGCCTGCGACACGCTCG
Source organism: Candidatus Eisenbacteria bacterium (assembly GCA_016930695.1). NCBI lineage: Bacteria > Candidatus Eiseniibacteriota > Candidatus Eiseniibacteriota bacterium. Next base: position 54,279 of record JAFGGD010000054.1, on the reverse strand, counting down.
CCGCGTCGGACACGGTGAGCGGATACGCCTTCCCCCTCGCCCTGGATGCGCCCGACAACGTGACGGCGAGCGACGGACTGTGCGATTCGGTGGAGGTGAAGTGGGATTGGAACGGCGACGCGGTGGCGGTGGATTCCTTCCGCGTCGTTCGTTACGACGGGCCGTTGACATCCGTCATCGCCGTGACCGATCCTTCGTCCCCCTTCCGCGCGGTGGATCGAAACGCGGCGGCCGGCAGGCGTTACGTTTATCGCGTGCGGGCGCTGGGCCGCTGCGCCCAAGCGGTCGGCGCGCCGGACACGGGCTGGGCCGAGACGCGGCCCGGCTCTCCGACCTGGGATAACCCGCAATCCGCCGCCTGCGCCGGTGTCCCCTACCTGCTCCGTTGGACCGAGGTGGAGGGGGCGGAGGAGTACCTGCTTCGGGAGGCGGGCTCTCTCGTCGCCGTCGTCGACACGATCGCTTTCCCGCTCTTGCCGAACGGCCTCGGGACCTTCGTTTATGAAGTGATTGCGCGAAGCGGCTGCGGTGAGGGCGAACCTTCCGATCCTTGGGTCCTCCTCGTCGGCGAGGCGCCCTCGCCCCCGTCCGGCGTGATCCTCGACTCCTCTTTCTGCGATTCCGTGGTGATCGAATGGGAGGCGCAGGAGGACAGCGTGCGCATCTATCGCTCCGACCGGGTCGCTCCGGTGTGGAGCGGACCGGGCGACGGGCGTTTCGTCGACTCGCCGGGGCGGGCGGTGACCTACCAGCTTCACGGCTTCAACGGCTGCGGCGAGTCGGAAGGGACCGCCGTGGCGCTTCTCCGGCCCCGGATCCGGCCCGCGTCGCCCGCGTCGGTCACCGCCTCGAACGGTTTCTGCGACAGCGTGGTCGTGACCTGGAGCTTCCCCTCCTCCGACGCCACGATTCGCCGGATCGAGGTGCGCCGGGCTCGAAACGACACGACCATCGTGGTCGCCGATTCCCTGCCGCCGGCGTCGCGGCGTTTCGTCGATCGGGGAGGCGAGGGAACATATACATATGAAGTGTGTGCCGTCAACGTCTGCGGCGTTTCGCTGCCGGAGGAGACCTCGAGGGACGACGGGGGATTCCTGCCCACCGCGCCGCGCGGGCGGTTCACCTCGGATTCCGACGCCGCATCCTGCGTGGGGGACAGCTTCTATCTTTTCTGGGAACCCTGGGAGGGAGCGCTCGATTACCGGCTCTCGGAAACGGTGGGGTCGCAGGAGTTCCCGCTGGCGACTCTCGGCGCGGGCACGACCGAGTGGGGCGGGCTCGCCGCCGCGGAAGGGGAGCGCGCCTTCCGGATCCGGGCGCGCGGCGCCTGCGGATTCGGTGAGAAGAGCGACCCATGGATCGTCTTCGTCGCCGGAAGCCCGGATCCGCCGGTGGGCCTCACGGCGTCGCAGGGCCTATGCGGGCGGGTGCGCCTCGCCTGGCGCGCGGGCGGGTCGGCAACGGAGAGGGTGGCGGTCTACCGGGACGGCGGGCGGATCGCCGAGGTAGAGCCGCCGGACACGTTTTTCGTCGATTCGACGGTGACCGACGGCGTGACCTACGCATATGAGGCGGCCATGGAGAACCATTGCGGCGCCTCGGAACGGAGCGGTCCCGTCGCCGGCGCTTCCCTGCCCGGTCTCGCTCCGCCGGTGCAGGAAGCGCCCGAGGAGGACGCGGCGGATCTACCGGTGCCGGTCACGCTCCGGTGGTCGGCGGTGGAAGGAGCGGCGGGATACACGGTGCGGGTGGAGCCCGCGGCGGGCGGCGCCGCGACCACGGACACGACCCTCGGCGCCGGCGAGACGGCGTTCCTCCTTTTCGGCGTGGAGCCGGGAGGCTCCTATCGCTGGCGGGCGGCCACGCGGAGCGGCTGCGGGGTCGGCGTTCCCTCGGCTTGGCGCGCCTTCTCCGTCGGCGGCGCCGCGCCGGCGGCGCTCGCGACGCGGCCCCTCGACGGCGAGATCGAGACGCCGGCGGACGTGGTGATCCGCGTGCAATTCAACTTCCCCATCGATCCGGAGGGCCTCGCGTCGGTCCGCCTTCTCCGGGGGGACACGGAAACGGCGGGAGAGGCCCGCCTCGAGGAGAACGGCGCCGTGCTTTTCTTCGAGCCGGCGTCCCCTCTCGCTTTCGGCGCGGACTATCTCTTTCTCTTCGACGGGCTGCGGGACGCGTACGGCCGCCCGATTGAAGGGAGGCGGTCCATCGCCTTCACGACCCAGCCGGCGCTTCGCCCCTTCGGCGACCTGAACGGCGATTACCGGCGCGACCTTCGCGATGTGCTCCTCGCCGATTCGATCCTGATCGGGCTCCGCGGCGTCGCGCCTCTGCCGATCGACCTCGTCGACCTGAACGGCGACTATCGTTTCAACGTGGCGGACATGGTGATGCTCGGCCACGCTCTCGTCGAGCAAGGTCCGAGCGCGCCCGCGGCGGAGACCGCTCTCCTGCCGGCGCGGATCGGAGTCGCCGCCGAGCCGGGCGATCTTCCCGGCCGGTTCCGCCTGATCCTCGACATACCGGTCGGGAGCGGGGCGGCGGCGTGCTATCTCGAGGTGAGGAGCGCGGGCGGTTCGGGACGCCTCATCTCCGCCGACGCGGCGGACGACGGTTCGGTCCGGGCGTGGCGGGCGGTTGCCGGCGGTTTTATCCGAGCGCTCTTCACCGTCGAAGGGGGCGGCCTTCTCCCGGCGGCGGGGCCGGGCGAGGCGCGGATCATTCTGGAATGGGAAGGGGCCGAGCCGCCGGAGCGACTGCGGGTGGAACGGCTCGTTCTCGGCGGCGGCGCGGAGGGCCAACGCTTCCTCGCCGCGGGGTCGCCCTCCGTCGGCCGCGCGGAGGAACTCCGCCTCGTACCGAATCGGCCCAACCCCTTCAACCCGTTTACGGAGATCCATTTCTACCTGCCCGAACCGGGCGACGTTCGCGTCGTCGTCTACGATCTCTCCGGGCGCGTGGTGGCGGTGCTCGCCGAGGGTCCGGAGCGTTCGGGCTGGCGGGTCGCGGCGTGGGACGGCCGGAACCGCGCCGGCGAGCCGGTCGCGTCGGGGACCTACTTCTGCCGGGTCGAGTGCGGCGCGAGAACCCGGGCGATCCGCATGACCCTCTTGCGCTGAGGGTCCGCGCCCATCATTTTAAGAGTGAGGCCTCCTCCCCTCGGGGCGGGGGCCTTTGCGTTGCTCCGTCGCGGGGCGTATAATGCGTGCGGAGGTCGAATCATGATTTACGACGACATTCTGCAGGTGGTGGGCAACACCCCGGTAGTCCGCCTGAACAGGATCGGCGCCGACCTCCCGGTCCGCCTGTACGCCAAGTGCGAGTTCCTGAACCCCGGCGGTTCGTTGAAGGATCGGGTCGGGGTGCGCATGGTTCAGGGGTTGGAGGAGAAGGGGGCGATCCGCGAGGGTTCCACCCTGATCGAACCGACCAGCGGCAATACCGGGATCGGCATGGCGTTGGCCGCCGCCGTCGGCGGCTATCGCTTGATCGTCACCATGCCGGAGAAGATGAGCCGGGAGAAGGTGGCGGTGCTCGAGGCGCTCGGCGTGGAGATCGTCCGAACGCCCACCGAGGCGCTTCACGACGACCCGGACGGCCAGTTCATGGTGGCGAAGCGCTTGAACGAGGAGATCGAGGACTCGATCATCCCCGACCAGTACACCAACCGGGACAACCCGGACTCCCACTACTACGGCACGGGCAAGGAGATCTGGGAGGACTTCGGCGACGGGTTGGACATGGTGGTGATCGGCGCCGGAACGGGCGGCACCATTACCGGCGTCGCTCGATATCTCAAGGAACGCAACCCGAAGATCCGGGTCATCGGTGTCGATCCTTACGGCTCGGTGCTCGGCGGCCGCAAGGAGGTGCACTCCTACCTGGTCGAGGGGATCGGCTACGACTTCATCCCCGACGTGCTCGACAACGGCCTGGTGGACCGGTACGTCTACGTGAACGACCGGGACAGTTTTCTCATGGCGCGAAGGTTGATTCGCGAAGAAGGCCTTCTCGTCGGCGGCAGCTCCGGCTCGGCGGTTTGGGCGATGCTGGAGGCGCTCCGGGAGGAGCCGGAGATCCGCACCGCGCTCTGCATTCTCCCCGACGCGATACGTAACTATCTGACCAAGTTCGTGAGTGACGAGTGGATGCGCGGTCACGGATTCCCGGTCGACGAGCGAGAGGAAACGCACGCCTCGACGCGGAGCCGCTGAGTCCCCGTCCGGGCTTCCCGCACAATCCATTGCCGGGCCTTGTGTTATGGGTTTTAGGCGCACGGGCGCTCCCGGCGCGGACCGTGATATAATAATAGGCCGGTCCCTTGTCGGACCGGCGGTCGCCGCGGCGGGAACCGGGGCGATCGAGGCGGGTGAAACGAAGAGGCGCGAATCCCTTCCCGCCGCCGAAACGACGCGCGCATGGAGTATTGGAGAATGCCACACGCCCGAAACCTGAAAGGCTTCCTGCTTCGCACGACGATCCTCGTGGGCGTTTCCTCCCTGACCGCCGTAATGGTCAACGCTTTTCGAAGCGACTCCCTTGATTGGGTCGCCGCCGCGGAGTACGAAATCTACGAAGAATGCCCCGAGTCGACGGAACCGGCCACGCCGGTCACTCTGGACGAGCTTCGGGAGAACCCGGATTATTTTCTGGTCATCGATTGCCGGGATGAGGAGTCGTTCGTCGCCGACCATCTGGAGGGATCGATTTCCATCCCCTACGATCCGCTCTTCCCGGTGGATGAGGAGGCGGTCCTCGCCATCCGTGAAAGCGTGGGCGACCGGACCGTGGTGGTGGTGGGCGACTCGATGACCGCCAAGCTTCTCGCGGACGATCTGATCGCACAAGGGATCGAGTGGGTGCAGTACCTCGAGGACGGCCAGGGTTGGCCGGCGCTTCTGCATGGCGGCCGAGAGCATGACTCCCGTTGAGCGACGGCGGAAAATCCTGGCGGCGCTGAGCGTTCCGATCCGGATCTATCTCGGGATCGTTTTTATCTACGCCGCCATCTACAAAATCGCCGAACCTTACGATTTCGCCCTCGCGGTGGCGACCTATCAGGTCGCCCCGCTGGTGTTGGTCAACATCTTCGCCGTCATCTTGCCCTGGGTGGAGCTTGTGACGGGCGTCGCCCTCATCGCCGGTTTCTGGACCAAGGAGAACGCGACGCTGATCCTGCTCATGATGATCCTCTTCATCGTCGTCCTTTCCGTCGTCCTCGGCACGGGACGGGAGATGGGTTGCGGATGCTTCGCCTCGCAGGAGGCGGCGGAGGAGATCAGCTGGCTCACCCTGGCGCGGGACTTTTTCTGGACCGCGCTGGCGGCGTTCCTCATCCTGTTCGACGACGGCCGTTACGGAATGGACGGTCTTTTTCGGAGGAGGCGTTTGCGACATGTGTAAGAACCGTTGGATTATCGCCGCCGCCGTCCTCTGGGCGGCGCTTGCCGGAGCGACCTCCGCCGCGGACGTCCCCTGGCATCTGATCGAAGGAGGGGAGGATCTGCGTCCCTTCCAACAGGAGGTCGTCGCCGAGGTGCTCGCCGTGGCGGAGAACTACGGCGGCTGCGACGGAACGATATTGGACTGTCTCAACCGGAATCCCGACGACCGGGCGGCGCGCCGGCTCGCCGACTTCGTCGTGCGAAGGGTACGGGCGGACCGGGATCCCGAGGAGATTCTGCAGGAAGTCGAGGAGCGCCGCCTCTCCGCCGCGCCGCCGGACATCCACGAACCGGACCTCGACGGGCTCGTCCCCTCCGGTGACGCGGACGCACCGGTTCAGGTCGTGATTTACGCCGATTTCGGGTGCCCCTACTGCAAGGTGGCCACCGCCGCCTTCCGGGAATGGACCGCCGAGGAGCCCGACAAAATCGCTTTCTATTTCAAAAACTTTCCCTTGAAGACGAACGAACAGGCGGTCCCCGCGGCGCTGGCTTTGCTCGCCGCCGAACGGCAGGGGCGTTTCTGGGAGGCGTTGGATTACCTTTACGCCAAGGACGACGCGCTGGGCGAGGCGACCTACGCGGCCTGCGCCGTCGAGACGAAGATGGACGCGGCGCGATTCGCGGCGGACCGGAAAGACAAGGCGCTGGTGGAGCGTCTCAGAAACGAGAAAACCGAAGCGCTCCATTTCGGGGTGCGGACCACGCCGGGCATTTTCATCAACGGCAAGCGGTATCTCGGCGTGAAGACGCCCGAGGAGCTTTACGACCGAATCGACGAGGAGCTGGAGATGGTCGCCGCCGAAGCGGAGAAGAAGTAGTCTCTTCGCCGGAGGTTCGATACGAACGCAAGGCCCCGCGCACCGGCGCGGGGCCTTTTCGCGTGAGGGACCGGTCCGGGCGAGCCGGAAGGGCGCCGGATCGCCCCTATTCCTCTGTTCGTCCCCTGCGGAGCACGTGTATGGAAATGACCAAAATCAGCACCGAACCGGTGAGGAGCGCGATCTCCCAGAGGGCAAGACGGAACTTGAGCAGATCGTCGCCGTGAAGATAGGTTGATCCTTCAACGGACACCGCCAGGATCCGCCGGATCGCCGCCACGAGACCGACGATGAGGAAGGGTTCCGCGGAGAGCTTGTGCGTCCTGAGAGAGACGCAGACCGTGTAGAGAAGCTCCACGGCCATGAAAGCGAGAAGAAGATATTCGAGAAGGTGGACCAGCCCGAGCACCACATTCCCCGATCGGATCTCCGACACGAAGTGCACGGCCGCTGTGCCGAGGATGGCTACGCAGGCGACGATCAGAAGCAACGCGATAACGCCGTAAAGAATCGTTTCGATTTGTTCGATCCGGTGGACGAGATCTTTCTGCAATGCGGGCCCTCCTCTCCGGGCGGTGTCTATCGGCCTCCTTCGCTTCCGCGCAGCACGCCGGGGTGGTGCGCGTTGCAGGGCATCTTACGGGTGTGGCAAAGCGCGCAGTTGTCGCCGCGGCCGATGACGTTTCTGTTCCCCTGATACTGGAGCGGCCCGAGGTTGTCCCTGTCCTCGCCGTACATGTTCCGGGTCGGGTAGATCGCGTGGGGCGCGCCGTGGCAGGTGGCGCAGAGAATCCCCCGGGCGTCGCCTCGGTTGCGGAAGAGCATCTCCCCGGCGGGGACCCACTTGTTGTAGGAGGCGAGTTTCGTCCGGTCCGGCGTCCGCGCGTACTCCGGGTGACAGTTGAGGCAGTCCGGCTCGTTCAACCAGGGAGTACGCGAGTGGATCTCGTCGATGGAGGCGACCGAAAGGGGACGGAGATTGCGGATGTAACGCTCCGCCTGGGGCCGCCCCAGCTCTCTCTCGCGGAGAAGCAGCGCGAGGGCGTGCTCCTCGATGTCGCCGTGGCAGGTGGTGCAGGAGACGCGCCTCTGCGGGTGCACGCCGCGGAGGCACTTGGTGACTCCGTCCGGGTGGTTCGGGTGGCAGGCGTTGCAGGCCCGGACGCCGTAGCCGCGCAGATAGTTCGCGTGAAAACCATGAAGCGACGCGGAAAGGCTCATCATTCCCGGCGCGCCCTTCGCGCCGAGCACGGGATCCGGGTGGCAGCTCTGGCAGAGCCTCGGCGCTCCCTCCCGCGCGCCGACGAGCAGGTCCGTGCCGTGGGACCGGTCATGCACGGCAAGAATGTTCTCGGCGGTGATGTCGCCGATCCCCGACACGCCGCCGACGCGCCACTCGCCCCCGTGGCAGTTCAGGCACCCCATCTCGGTGGTGGTGGGCACCACCGTCCGGGTGGACGCCAGCAGCCCGCCCGTTTTCCGGTCTCGCGCTTCGACGGTGAAGACCGGGTAGGGATTGTAGGGGCGCTCGTCCCGATAGGGAACGACGGGGATCGCCTCGGCCACATAGGCCTTCTGCGCGGCTTGATACTCCAGGGCACCGGTCACGCGGTTCCCCTTCAAACCCACTCCCGGCTCCAGCGCGACGCCGAAGTTGGAGGACGCGAACTCCCAGAAGGGGACGTGGCTCTCGGGGCGCATGTATCCCGCTTCGGGCGCGTAGGTCAGTTCCACGCCCCCGGAGACGATGACGGGTTTCGGCCCGCGCCGGATCAGCTGGGCGTAGAGCGTGTTCGCCGGCGGTAGGATCACGAAGTAACGGTCGTTGTCGGAGATACAGTGCATCCCCAGATCGTTCCAAGCGAGGAGAACGTATTCGGCGCGGGACGGATCGAAGGGGAGCGGGTCCATCTCCTCCCGCGCGACGGCGACCGGCGGCCGTTCCACCGGCGCGACGCCATGGAGTCCCTCGGCGACGTAGGCGGCCAGCGCCTCTCTCTCCGCGGTCGTGCCGGCGAAGGGGGGCATGTAGGTGCGCGCTTTCCCCTGGCCGTTCAAGCGGACCGAGAGGGCGAAGGCGTCCAGGCCGGCGGTCTTCGCGGATACGTCGTTGTATCCGCCGACGGTGTGACAGATCAGACATTGGTGAACGAACAGCTCGCGGCCCGCATCGAGACGGTTCTCGTCCGTTACCTCTTTGTGGGCGACCCATTTCGCGTTCGCCAGGAACCCTTCGTTGTTCAAGCGCTCTGCGTCGGAGACGAGCACGGACGTGGAGTACATGTGGTCGTAGATGACGAAGGGTTTGCGGGCGATCTCGCGAATGTACTCCATGCCCCCCATCCACCCGAGGCCGATCAACACGAGGAGAAGCACGGAGGCGCGGCGGGCCGGCCGTGACATGGACGAGAGCATCGAGAGGCCGCCGAGGAAGATGAGGGCCGCCCCCAACAGGAAGGCGGCGACGAAGAACTCCGCCTCCGGGTTGAGGTGAAGCAGGTTCGCCGCCGCTTCCCCGGGGAGCGTGCGGAGAAACCAATATCCGGAGAGGAGCATCCCGACGAAGGGGATGAGGGTGAAACGGGCGCAGTAACGGTAGAGCGAATTTTCGAGACGCGTGCCGCGGGAGAAGGCCGCCGTGATCAATCCGAAGAGTCCCGCCACGGTGAGGGCGAACGCGGTTCGGTAAATCAAGCTCGGCCAGAATGAAGGATTGAAGAAACCGTCGAAGAAGGATCCGGTCTCGAGCCAGCGGCCGGGGGTGAGCATGAAGGCGAGGATGCCGTTGATGATGAAGAGGGAGAGCCAGGCGGCGCCGAAGTAGACCCAACCGATCGCCATGTGCGCTCGGCCGGAGAGGCGTGTGAAGAGATAGTGATAGAGGAGAAGCGCCGTGATCTCGACGACGAAGAATACCCACTCGATCGCCCATCCGAAGACGAACGCGTGGATCAGCGCGGAGGTCGCGGCGGGGTGAACCAGGGCGATGATGAACCAGATGCCGACGCCGCTGATTCCGCCGAAGACCATGGTGAGGAGCAGAAAGAACCAGGTGTGGCGGCGGACGTATTCGAAGAGGGCGTCGTCGTTTCGGCGGCGGGCGAGCCGCTCCGTCCAGACCAGAAAGAAACCACCCCCGACGGCGAGGTGGGCGATGTAGACGTGAAGGATGGCGATGACGGCGATCAGAACGCCGCCGCCCACGGTCGGAATATGCCAGAAGGGATAATTCATGACCGGCTCCCTCCCGCCTTCGCCGTCGCTTTCCAGGCGATGCGGACCATCAGGCCGATCCCGCCGAGCCCCAGGAGGAAGACGGCCAGGAAGAGAAGGAGCGGGGCGTACTGCGGGATCACCTCGAGGTCGTGCGGGTGGAAGAGACCCTCCAGGTAAGCGCCCCGGACCTGATCCCTCAGGATCGCCATGAGGATCACGGTGAGTAGTGTGGCGCCGACGGCGGGGGCGAGGGAGCCGCGGAAACCGAAGAAGAGCGCGGCGAGGGCGGCGGCGACGGCGAGGAGAAACACCGTCGTGGCTGCGGCGCTCCCCCCCATGAGCGCGAGCATCACGGGGCGCGGAAGAGCGATCAGGAACCAGACACCGACCAGCACTTGAATCATGGTGGCGATCGAGAAGAGGCGGAGCCCCGCCCGTTTCTCCGTTTCGTAAGTCGCGGGGGCGCTTCTCTCGCGTCGACCCTTAACGGCGTACCAGACCGCCGAACCGAGCCCGGCCACGGCGAGGGAGGCGAGAACGAAGTGGAGAAAGCGCGGGTAGAGCGAGAAATCCCCCAGGTTGAGGCTCGTGCCGCCCGGCGCGTGGAACCAGGCGGTCCATCGTTCCGGAGTCTGGGAGAGGGTGAGGTTGTTCACGAGAAGGAAGGCGACGGCGAGGAGAAGGAGCGAGGAAAGCACGCTCGAAAAGACCGCCCAGCGGTGTGACCCTTTCCCTTTATACACGTAGAGGTATGCCGCGTAGTAGGCGACAAGGAGGACCGGAACCACGGCGATCCACCACGCCGCCATCACGATCGAGCTCGTGTAGAGGAAATGGCCGAAGAGCACCTGTGCGAAAAGCAGCGGAGGCACTCCCAAGTTGACGGTGAGGGCGATCAGGATCGGAATGGAGCGGAACTCGGGCCTTCTTTCCCGGCGCCGGAGAGTGTTCCATGAGGCGACCAGGCTGCCGCCGAGGGTCAGATTCATGAAGAGCAGGTGCAGGATGAACGTGATGAGGAGGAGAATTTTAAACCAGGGCCAGGGAACGGGGATCGCGTCCGGATCGGGAAGTAAGGAGGATGGGTTCATCGACGACCTCCGGGCGGCTTCTTACGGGAAGGACGTTTCTCCGCTCGCGCTCCTCGCGGGGGGGGCTGAGTTACCTCCGAGACGCCACTCATATTGCAAACGCCGGGAGTCACTGTCCAACTTTTTCCTTCCTCGTCGCCGGCCCCGCGATCGTCCGGCCCGGCCGTTGCGCCCGTCCACCGCTCGGCCCGCGCGCGCAAGGAGCGTTCTCCTAAAGGGCCCGGCCGGCCAGAGCCCGCATTTTTTCACATTTTTTTCTATTTCGCGAACAAATGGCCCGCCATAAACTCTTGATTTTAATCAAGTAAGGGGCGCGCCCTTTTGGGGTGTCTCGAGAGGAAGAATGAGCTATCTCTTTTGAATAGGCTGTGTTATAATTCAACCTGTTAGCTTCCCCGTAGTGAACTCAAATTAATGAAAGCAGGAGAAGGAGGATGGCCGTGCGACTCCGTACTTTCATCATCGCCGCATTGATGCTCGCGATGACCCTACCCGCGTTCGCCGAGCAGCGGACGGTCTTGTTGGAGAAATTCACCAACACAGCCTGCCCCAGCTGCGGCACGGTCAAGGACACGATCACACAAATCGTCTCCGAGTATGGCGGCCAAGTGAATATCATCAAGTATCACGTGAATTGGCCCGCCGCGAACGACGAGTATTATCTGTACAATCCGGTGGAGATCACGACCCGGCGTCTTTGGTACGGCGTGAACTACGTCCCAACGATCCGTTGGGACGGCAAGTACATCGCCGATCCCTCCGATTTCGGGACGCCGGAGGAGTTCTATTCCTTCATGCGGAGTACCTTGGACAGCCTCGTCACCCTGTCGAGCCCGGTCCGCTTGAACGTGAATCACTGGCGGGATAACGATTCCCTCTACGTGGGCATCGACGTGGTGGTGACGGATACCCTCGCCAATCCGAACATGAATCTGTTTTGGGCGGTGAAGACAAGCTGGATGCGGATCGCGGGCATAGGGAAGTATCATGACATCTTCCGCGACTTCGTCCCCAACACGACCGGCGAGCCGCTGACCCTCGCCTTCGGCGATTCGCTCCACTTCGACTGGTCCCTCCCGGTCGATAGCGCGCTGAACCTGAACCGCTACTCGAACGTGGTTTTCCTCCAGAGGACCGGGACGAAGTCCGTCGTGCAGTCTTGGGGCGCCCTCGTTCCCGATCCGACGGATGTGGCGGTCGGTGAAGCTCCCATCAAGATTCTGCTCGATCAGAACGCCCCCAATCCGTTCAACCCGCTCACCACGATCCGCTACACGTTGAACGAGGCTGGACCGGTGCGCCTCTCGGTTTACAGCCCCGCCGGCCGCCTGGTGACCGACCTCGTGCACGAGGTGATGGGCGAAGGACCGCACGCGGTGACCTGGAACGGCAAGGACCGCTTCGGCCATGAAGTGGGGAGCGGTGTTTATTATTACCGTCTGGACGCGGACAAAACCGCGCTCACGCGGAAGATGGTTCTGATCCGTTAGCGAGATCGGCTTCGATCGAATCACGACGGGGCCCCGGGGGAAATCGCCTCCGGGGCCCTTTTTGCGCCCCCTTGTCCTGTTATTAAGAATCCTGCGCGGCGATTATTGACGGATCCCGCCCCCCCTTCCCGTGGAAACCGGCCGTTCGGAAGTGTTATGGTAGGGACGGTCGGACGTGGGGATGGGGCGCTCCTATCCCCGGAAACCCCGACGAAGAGGCGAGACGGGAAATGTGCTTCCCCCTGGAATCCATCGGGCGCCCGCGCTGTGCCCGCCGGCGCGACCTCCCGGGCTTCCGGCGCCGGACCGCCGCCGCCCTTCTCTTTCTTCTCCTCCCCCTCGCGATTCTCTCCTGCGCCTTCGGTCCCCGCGGGCGGATCGATCGAGCCCTCGACGAGGGCCGCTGGGAGGACGCGATTCCCGTTCTGGAAGCGGAGGTGTATCGGTCTCCCGGCGACGGGGTTCTCCGCCGGGACCTCGGCCGCGCCTTTTTAGAGACGGGCCGCTATGAAGAGGCGGTGGAGCATCTCCGCGCGGCCCGCGACTTCCTCCCCGAGGACCGCGCCGTCCCCCTCCTCCTCGGTCTCGCCCAAGAGGGGCGCCGCGAATGGAACCGGGCGATCGCCGCCTACCGCTCCTATCCGGGATCGGCGGGCGGGTCGGTGGTGGCTCGATCCGTGCGGGGCCGAATCGCCCGCCTCGTGCGGGAGATCTACGGCGAACGAGCGCGGAAGGCGCTGGACGAACCCGAAGAGCCTTCCGGCGACGTGATCGCCGTTCGTTATTTCGATGTGCTCGCCGAGACCGAGATCTACGGCAACCTGGGGAAAGGGCTCGCCGAGCAGCTGATCGCCGACCTTTCTCGCCTCGAGGGCCTTCACGTGTTGCCCCGTCTTTTTTATGAATCTTTCCGGCGTGAAGCGAACGCCGCCGGCGGCCGGAGCGCCGGCACGGACCGGTCCCCCGAGATGACGCTCGGCGCAGGGTGGTCCCTCGGCGGGACCATCCTCCCGCGAGAGGAGAGGGACGAGGTGCGAATCGAGTTCTTCCTGGTGGACAACCTCACCGGCGACGTGCACGCCCCCACTTCCCTCAGCGGCCGTCTCTCCGAGTTCTTCGACATGGAGCGGCGGATCGTAAGCGCGGTGATGGAGATGCTCGACCTGCCGCCGCCGCGGGAGACGGACCCGGAGTGGATGAATGTGCCGACCACCAATTTCAAGGCCTTCCTCGCCTACTGCAACGCCCTCGAAGCGGAGGACCGGGAGAATCATGACCGGGCGCGTTCTCTCTTCGGCCAGGCGCTCCGCCTCGATCCCGGTTTCGCCCTCGCCGAGGAGCGCCTGGAAAGGGTCGCGGGGGACCGGGAGACGATCGCCGCGATCGCGGCGGCCGAGCTCGAGAGGCCGCGGGAGGAGGCGCGGACCCGCCGGCTCGACCGTACGGCGGCGATGCTCGGGCCCGCCCCGCCCGTCGGTTTCGGCGAGGAGAACGATCTCTCCGTGATGCGTCCCTCCTCGGGGGCGGAACTCACGGTGCGGGTGGACCGGCCATGAGACGAATCGCGGTCTTCGGCGCCGCGTTGGCGGCCCTCCTTTTCGGAGCCTCGACCGGTGGATCGGAGGAGATCCGCCTCGACGACCCGCCCCCCTTCGAGACGCGTCTCTCTTTCGCTCTCCGCGACTGGACGGTGAAGAAGGAAGGTTCGCCCGACCAGAAGGCGCTTCTCTGGACCACGCCGCTGGAGGTGCGGCGGCGGATCGGGCGTGTCGGCTCGGTCTCCCTCCTCTTGCGGGACGCGATCGCCTCCACGGAGGGGGAGGGGAAATCGGACTACGCCGGGCTCGTCGACGCCCGTCTCTCCGGCGCCCTCCTCCTGGACCGCGGCCGCTGGCGCGTCGACTTGAGCCTCGGACTTCCGACCGGTCGCGCGCCGATCGAACCGGACGAGGAATTGCTCGCCGGGCTCATGGCGAACCGGCTCTTCGGTTTTCCCGTTAAACGTCTCGGCGAAGGATTCGACGTCGGCCTCGGGGGGGCGCGGGTTTTCACGGTTCCCGGCGGTCCTCTTGTTTCCGTCGGCGCCGGGTACCTCCGGAATGGGGAGTACGACTACATCGAGACCGACGACGGAACGGTGCGCTATAAACCGGGCGACGAGTTTTACCTCGCCGGTGGCGCGGCCCGCGGGATCGAAGCGGGCGGGATCCGATACGACCTGTCCGGCGATATTCGTTACCGGCGTTTCGCGCGGGACGAGAAGAACGGCTCCGCCTTTTTCGACGAGGGGGACCAAGTCGACCTGCTCGGCGAGGCGCTCCTCCACTTCCCGAGCGGCCGCACCCTCGACCTCTCCGCCTTCCTTCTCTTCAAGGGAGAGGGTTCCGAAGAGGGCGCCTTCGCCGCCGGCGATCCGGATTCCCTTTCCTTGGAGCGGTACCTGGTTCGCGGCCTGACGGGTGACGCGCTGGAGCTGCGCGCCGAGTACGCCCACCCCGTTTCGGGCCGCCTGGTTCTGCTCGCTTCCGTGGCCTTCGTCGATTACGGGGAGTACTCGGGCGTGACGACGGAGGGAGAGCGGCTGCTCGGGTCGGGCCGGGTCTGGCGGACCGGCGGCGGCGCGCGCCTCGGTCTCGGCGCCCGGAGCGCACTCGAGATACGCCTCTCCGGTCTTTTCGGCGAGGCGGAGGAAGGCGCCGTCGACCTCTCCGGTCTCGACGCGTTTTCCTCCCTCGTCTGGGAATTTTAGCCGTGAGTGGAATCGGCGGACGCGCCCGCGTCTTCGTCATCCTTCTCCCCCTTCTCCTCGCGCCCCTTCTCCGTCCCGCCCGGGCGGCCACCTTTCCCTATCGGGAAAACTTCGAAGTCGCCGATTCCCTCCGGTGGGAGATGCGGGGCGGTTGGCACCGGACCGCGGCACCGGAGACGGTGCAGGTAGCCCCGGCGGTTCGGGAGAGCCTGGTGACCCTTTCCGAAGACGGGTGGTGGCCCGCCGCGGCGGAGGGGAACGCCTGCCTCGTCGCGGCGGACGAATCGACGGGAACCTACGTGGCGCCCTGGGATCCGGCGGCGCAGAGCGCCGGCAACGGAGGAACATCCCTCGCCGCGCGAAGGGACACGGCCTGGACGCCGGTGATCTTCGCCCCGCCGGGCCGAGAAGTCCGGATCCGGTTCCGGACCTGGTGGGAGGTGGAGAGCGTCGGCATCGGCTCTACGGACTGGATGTACGTGGAGTTCTCCGACGACAGCGGGGCCGCCTACACGCCCTTGGCCACCGTGATCGGCACCTCGTATCCTCCATCGCCCGAGGACGATGTGCCGATAACCTCGGGTGGGTACGGCGAGCCCGGTGTTTGGGAGGAGAAGGTTTATTCCTGTAGCACCGGCGCCGAAGGTGAGATCCGGTTCCGTTTTATTTTCGACACGGCCGATCCGAACCGAAACGGTTTCCGCGGCTGGTTCGTCGACGACTTCGTTGTTTCCTGCGAGGGACTTTATCCGCCTTATGGGCTGACCGCCACGGACACCCTCTGCGGTCGCGTTCGTCTCGCCTGGGCCGATTCCTCCACCGCCGCCGGCATTCTCTATGCGGTGGCGCGACGCCCCGCCGGATCGGGCGGTTTCGTGGTGGTCGCGGACTCCCTTCCCGCCGACTCACTCGCCTGGAGCGACACCTCGGCGGTGGAGGGAGCGGCGTACGAATACGTGGTGCGCGGCGTTAACGATTGCGGCCCCTCGGGGGACTCGGCGCCCGACTCGGGGCTCGCGCCGGGGACGCCCTCCCCGCCGGGATCCTTCGCGGCGACGGACACCGCCTGCGCCGGCGTGCGCCTCACCTGGGCGGCGGCGGCGGGCGCCGTCGGTTACCGCGTGTTCCGGAACGACACGTTGGTCGCCTCGCCGGGCGCGGCCGAGACGTCGTGGCTCGACGAATCCGTCGCCCGCGGCGTGGTTCATGTGTACCGGGTCGACGCGGCGGGCCTGTGCGATACCGCCTCGTCCGCGGAGGCGGCCGGATCGCGCCGCGATCTGCCTCCGGCGCCCACCGCCGTTTCGGCGACGGATTCGTTTTGCGCCGCGGTGGAGGTGAGCTGGGACACCACCGCCGGCGACGTGGAACGCTATGTGGTCTTTCGCGACGACGACTCGGTCGGCGTGGTCGCCCGGGGCGCGATGCCCTCCTTCGCGGACGCCGGCGCCGACTCCATGATCCGCCACGCCTACTCGGTGCGCGCTTGGAACGCCTGCGGATTCTCCGAGGCGGCGGGGCCGGACACGGGGATGCGGATCGGCCGTCCTCCGTCGCCCGCGAGCTGCGACGCCACCGACGACCGATGCGACGAGACGGTCGTTACATGGACCGCGTCGCCCGATACGGGTTTCGTGGAGCGTTGGGTCCTCTACCGGGACGGCGACTCGATCGGCGTGGCGACCGGATCGCCTCTTTCATGGTCCGACACGAACGGCGAGCCGGACAGCCTATACGAGTACTCGGTCCGCGCCTGGAACCGATGCGGCTACTCGGCGCAGTCCGCGGCGGACGACGGGTTGCGCGGCGCCGATCCGCCCCTCCCCGCGCTCTTCGACGCGTCGGACGCGCTCTGCGCTTACGTGGAGCTGACCTGGAGCGCCGTGGAATGGGAGATCCTCCGCTACATCCTTTACCGTGACGGCGATTCGCTCGGCGCGGTCGCGGGGGACGCCCCGACGGTCTTCCGCGATTCGTCGGTCGCGCCGATGGCGGCGGCGACCTACTCGCTTCGCACACGAAGCTCCTGCGGATTCTCTCCGGGCTCGGTGTCGGACGGCGGCATGCGCCAGGGCGCTCCTCCGATGGCGAACAGCTGCGATGCCAGCGACAGTCTTTGCGGCCGGGTCCGCGTTACGTGGACCGCCCCCACCTCACCGGGGCATGTGGAGCGTTGGGTGGTATACCGGGACGGCGACTCGATCGGCGTTCGCACCACGGAGCCGTACACGCTGACCCACGTCGCGGCGCCGTCGAACGAGCGCGCGCTCTACGGCGTGCGCGGCTGGAGCCTCTGCGGTTGGTCCGAGGCGTGCGAGGATAGCGGCGTTTCCCTTTCGGCGCCCGCCGCGCCGGCCGACTTCACCGCTTCGCGCGATCTGTGCCGGGCGGTGGAATTGCATTGGAACCCGCCGGCGACGGGGGGCCCCGTGTGGACCTACTCGCTGACCCGTACCGGCGCGGGCGGCTGGACGGTGGTCTTGTCCGGCGATTCGTACGAATACGTCGACGGCGACGCGCCGGCCGAGGCGGTGTACACCCTTCGCGCCCACAACTGCGAGGAATCCCCGATCGTAAGCGACACGGGAAGGACCATCGAAGCGGCCCCCTCGCCCCCCTCGTCCGCCGCCGCTTCGATCGCCTCCTGCGACTCGGTCCACCTTTCCTGGAGCCCCGTGGTGGACGCCGGGCTCGGCTACGTCCTTTTCCGGAACGGCGCCGGCCCGGTCGATTCGGTCGGCCCGGGGATAATCGCCGCGGGACAAGGCTCGCTCGATTCAGGAACGGATTACATCTATACGATCTTTTCCGTCAACGCCTGCGGGCGGTCCGCGGAAGCGTGCACGGCGGCGGTTCGCATTCCGGGCGAGATCGCCCCGGCGCCCGCCGGCGCCTGCACCGCCACCCGCGGCGCCTGCGCCGGCATCACGGTCCGTTGGAATTGGACTTCCCCGGACATCGAATGGTACCGGGTCGTTCGGTCGAAGGACGGCCACGTTTTCGCCGACGTTCCCGCGGGGACGGACAGCCTCCTGGACGCGACCATCGCCGCCGGCGATTCGTCCACCTACACGGTTCGCGCCGGAAACCGATGCTTCGTCGCCGCCGCGGCGTGCTCCGCCCGCGGCTCCCGGGCCGCGCCTCCGCCGGCGCCCTCGCAGTGCTCCGCATCGAGCAACCGCTGCGGCACGGTCCGGGTCTATTGGTATTGGGATCCGGCCTACATCGGATCCGAGCTGAGCGAGTTCCGAATCTACCGGAAGCAGACCCCGTCGTCGCAGCCGTTCGTGAAGATCGGCGCCGTTCCACCCGGGCTCGGCGGCCTGGACTACGACGACACGACGCCGACGGCCGGTCTCGATTACCTCTACCGGGTCGCGGCCGCGAACCGCTGCGGCGAAACCTACGGCAACTGCCAGGCGATCGGCCGGGCGATCAGCCCGCCCGGATCGACGACGCCGACGGCGCCCCCGGACGGCGCCACCGACTTGGAGACGACGGTGCTTTTCGCCTGGAGCGCCGACGCGGGCGCCGTGGCGGTTCGGCTCGAGGTGGCGCTGGATCCCCTCTTCGACACGCTGCTCGTCGACTCCCTGGTCACGGGCGACGAAGCGGAGGTCTCCGGCTTCGAGTTCTATCGCTCCTATCGCTGGCGCGTTTCCGGCTGGAACAATTGCGGTCCCGGACCCGCGTCGGCGGTCCGAGTCTTCAGTCTCGGCGTCGCGCCCGGCCTGGAGCTGATCGCCGGCGCGACCCGCCTCCCCTTCGGCAACGGCTCCGACACGCTCTTCGTCGATTCCCTGCTCGTCCTGGAAAATCGATACGACCGATCTCTCGGTTGGTCCGTGAGCGATCCGGGGGATTGGATGGTTTTCGATCCGCCGTCGGGAGTGGTCGCGGCCGCCGAGAAGGAGACCGTGCGGGTCCGCCCCGGCGAGTACCGGTGCGGCATTTCGTACCGGGAGAGCCTCTTCATCGATACCGACCCGGTTCCTCCCGGCCGCCGGCCGATCGGTTTCGATGTCTCCCTCGCCCCGCCGCCGCGGCCCGCGGGAGATGTCGATTGGGACTGCCGCGCCGAGATGGAGGACGCGACCCGTCTGCTGGAGGCGTTGCTCGGCGTGTTCACGCCGACGGCGGAGGAGAGCCTCGGCGCCGACGCCAACGGGGACGGGCGGATCAATGTGTCGGACGTGGTGCTCCTCGGGCGGGATCTGGCCGCCGGCGCGCCGGCGCCGCCCGCCGGCGCGGGCAAGGTGGAGTTCGCCTGCGTCGCCTCGGCGGAACCCGTGATCCGTCTCACATCCTCTTTCCCGCTCCGGGCGGTCCGCGCGCGATTCCGCGTGGAGGAGGGCGATCCGGCCGCCGCCCTGCCGGCGGATCCCTCCCGGACGATCGTCGCCGTGGACGGGGAAACCGGCTCGGTGGGCGTGTTCCTTTTCGATGCGAGGGGGGATGGCGCGTGCGTCTACGATCTCATTCGTGTCCTGCCCGACGGCGAGGGGAAGACGCCCTCGCTGCGGCCGGAGGCGGTGGAGATGATCGGCGCGGGCGGGGAGAGGGTGTCCCTTCGGCTCGACGTGGCGGCGATCCGGCCGGAGCTTCCGCCGGCGCGACTCCGCCTGAACGATGCGCGGCCGAATCCCTTCAACGCCTACGCGACGATCGAGTACGGACTGCCCGCGACGGGCGCGGTCCGGCTCGCCGTCTATGACCTTCGCGGCGCCCGGGTGCGCACGCTCGTGGAGGGCTCGCGCGAGGCGGGCGCCCACGCCGTGGTTTGGAACGGCCGGGACGACGCCGGCCGGCCGGTCGCTTCGGGCGTGTACTTTTTACGGATCGAGTGGAGCGGCGAGAGCCGCGTTCGAAGGCTCATGCTGATTCGGTGAGCGACCGCTCTTCCGCTCTTGCCTTCCGTGGTGAAAGCGGTCTTCTAAGAACCGCCGTCCCTCTCCTCCGCGGCGATCTCCGCGAGGCTTTCCGGAAAATCCGCGAGAAGATAGGCGGTCACCGCGAGAATCGCCGTGTTCCGCCTGAGCGCCTCCGGATCGATCCGGTCGATCCGGTCCGCGTCGCTATGGTGCACGTCGAAGTAACGGCTCGTGTCGTGCCGCATGCCGAGGCCGGGCACCCCCGCCTCCACGATGGGGCCGATGTCGACGCCGGACCAGCCGGTTCGCATGTCTCCGGCGCCGAGGCGCTCCAAGAAGGGCGCGATCCGGGCGAGCAGTTCCACGCCGCGGGCGCGGGCGCGCTCCAACGCCTCCCCCTCCAGCCCGGGGACGCGCAGGTCGAGGCCGAAGCCGGCCGCCAATCCGTTCCCCGCGTCCGATTCGATCGCCGCGACGTGGAGGGGCAGCTCTTCCCGGTGACCGTCCCGGTAGGCTTTTCCGCCGCGCGTGCCGTTCTCTTCGTTCGTAAAAAGAACGACGCGGATCGTTCGGCGCGGCGGCGCGCCGAGACGGTGGATCAGGCGGGCCGCCTCCATGGCGATCACGCAGCCGACGCCGTCGTCCTGCGCGCCCTGGCCCACGTCCCAGCTGTCGATGTGCCCGCCGATCAGTACGATTTCCTCCGGCTTTTCACGGCCGGCCACCTCGCCGATCACGTTGGCCGACGGGGCATCGCCCAGAAGGCGGGCGCCCATGGCGATGCGCGCACGAACCGGCTCGCCGCGCGCCGCCGCGCCGCGGATCCGCTCGGCGTCCTCGACGGTGACCGCGGCCGCGGGGATGCGCGGTGAGTCGTCGTCGTAGAACAGCGTGCCGGTGTGGGGAGTGTCGTGGCGCGCGGGGCTGATCGAGCGGACCAGAGCGGCGACGGCGCCGAGACGAGCCGCCCGGGAAGCGCCGTGGAGCCGGTAATCCACCGTCCCGCCGTACCCCTCGTAGGGGACGGCGTAGAGAACGATCTTCCCTTCCACCTCTTCGCGGCCGAGGCGCTCCAACTCGTCGAAGCTTTCCACGGCGACCACGTCCGCCTCGATCCCCTCGGGCGGCGTTCCCACGCTCATGCCGAGGCCGAGAATCTTCAGCTCCCTCCGGACCGGCGTGAGCAGCTCCGCCCGTTCCTCTCCTCGGACCCAACACGGCACCATCACCGGTTCGCTCCGCACGTTCGCCAGCCCGTCCCGGCGCATGGTCTCCTCCGCCCAAGTGATCGCTTCCTCCAGCGCGTGTGATCCGCAAAGGCGGTGGCCGATCCGCGTGCTCAGATGGGAAAGCTTGGCGTAGGCGAGATCGGAGCGGAGGGCTTCGTCGATCAAATGATCGGCGATGCGCGCGTGGTTCTCTTCGTGCATGGCCTTGCCCTTTTCCCGGGAGCAGAAGGTCCCGAGCAGAAGGAGGGTGATCGTAAAAAGCGCGGCGCGTCGCGGCATGGTGGAGCCACCTCCGGGGATGGGCGCGGGCGTCCTCTCCCTGTCTCCGGGATTGTAGCAGCGTCCGGCCGCGACGACCAAGGCGTGGTTGGGAAAGGGGGACGTTCCGGGTATGATGAATGCGGCCGCGGGCGCGGCGGGAGGAAGGCATGATGGAGCCGGAACGGTCGAAGGGGATGACGCTCCGCCGGAAGGTTCTCTTCTCGGCGTCGACGGTTCTCGTCGTTTTCGCCCTTCTCGAGGGGGCGGCCCGCCTCTTTACCCCCCCGCCCGATCCCGGCCTCTACGAAACTCACCGGGAGATGATCCGCATCCTCGGCCTTTCGGAGATGAACCGGTTGATGCGTTTCGATCCCGACCGTTTCTGGGCGCTCCGGGAGAACCTGCGCCGCGAAAGGATCATCGGGCGGATACGCGGCGCGGAGATCGATTTCCGGGTGAGCACCGACAACCGGGGGATGCGCTCCGCCCCCGCCGGGCGGAGCGGCGGGAGGTTCACGATTCTCGCGGTGGGCAACTCCTGCACTTTCGGCGTGGGCGTCGGCGACGAAGAGACCTGGCCCGCCCGTCTCGAAGCGATCCTTCGAGAGAGAAGGGGGATGGACGCGCGGGTGAGGAACGCCGGCGTTCCCGGCTACACCTCCTTCCAGGGACTCCGCCTGCTGCAGGGAGGGGGCCTCGACCCGGCGCCGGACCTGGCGATCGCCTGCTTCGGCTTCAACGACGTGGACGCCTGGGGCCCGCGGGGGGACCGGGAGACGGCGCGGGCGCTGGCCGCCCGGCGCGCGGCCCGCCTTCTCGACCGGAGCCGGCTGGTCGTCGCCCTTCGAGGGCTGCTCCGTCGGGGGAGGGTCTCGGGGGTGGGCGAGAACGACGGCGAAAGGCGCCCCCGCCTCACGCCGGAGGAGTTTCGCGAAACACTTTTAGAGATAAACCGTGTTTGCGCGGACCACGACGTACCTCTTCTGCTTTTAGTATGGCCTTTCCGCGATCAGGTGGAGGGGGAGGCGCCGGAACGCGTCGCCTATCAACCCATCGTGGACCACGTCGGCGCGGAGGCGGGGATTCCGGTGATCGATCTGGTCGGTCCCTTCCGTGCGGCGGCGGGTCCTCTCTATCTGGACCACATCCACGCCGACCCCGCCGGATGCGAGGTGGCGGCTCGGGCGATCGACGAGGCGATGAACCGGGCGCGGACGCGCTAGCCCGGATCGCGCGCGGGGATTCCGCTCGAGGGTGCGCATCGCGGGACTAGGAACCGCCCCCCCGCCCGTCGCCGTTCTCCTCCGCCTCGTCCGGCCGAACCGGTCCCACGGGCTTTCTGTGGAGGATCGCTCCGCCGCCCACCTCTTCGATCTCGATCCTGACGCGATCCACTTCGATCCGCATCTCCCGCTCCGGAAAGCGGAGCGCCGCCCAGGCGCGCACCGAACGCGACGAGAGGATGTACGCCTGCTGGATGTGGGGCGTCCTTGCGCGGAGGAGGCTCACCTTCCAGGGACAACCGGAGAAGAAGAAGCGGGTCCTGCCCGGTTCCGCCTCGATCGCGCGCGCCGCGTTGTCCAGGAAGACGCCCGCCTCGCGCGCGCCGACCTTCCACTCCCGGTAGCCTCCGAAGAGGGGTGCGAAGGTGCCGTTCCAGAACAGAAGGACGACGAAGAGAGCGGAGAGGACGCGGCCGGCCGTGGAGCGGACACGGCCGAGGGCGATCGCCGCGAAGAGGAGGCAGGTCGGGAGGAGGCCGAGGTAGGCATATCGGTGGCTGAAGCGGCGCACCGGCAGATGGACGGCGACCACGAGACCGATCCAGAGAAGCAGGAAAAGGATCGCGCGGCGCCGCGTCCCCGCGACGGGCTCGTCGGCGCGTCGTCCCGTCGTCGCCGTCCAGAGGATCGCGAGGAGGAGGGCGAAGGCGGCGCGCAGGCCGAAGTCCGCGCCGCCGTTCGCCGCCGCCGTCTCTCCGGGACCGAAGGGCGCGGCGAGAGCGGAGAGAAACGCGCCCGCCGTGCTTAGGGCATGAAACGTTCCCGCCCCCTCCTCGCCGTATCCGCCGATTCCGCCGAGCACGGAGCGTCGCAGGGCGAGGAAGAGGAGGAGCGCCGCCGCGTAGGGAATCGACTCCCGGAGCGCGCGCCCGGGGCCGCGGCCGCGGAGCATCGCGAAACCGAAGAGGAGCGCCGGCAGAAAGTAGGTCCCCTCCTTCGTGCCGTAAGCGAGGAGCGCGAGTAGGAGGGCGCCGGCGGCGCGCGCGCGCCCCGCGCCCCGCGCCTCACCGCCGCGGAGGAGAAGGACGAGCAGAACAAGCGTCCCGCCGAGGAGGTCGGGAAGGCGGGAGACCACCGGGACCGTTTCCGGGGTCAAGGGGTGGAGGGCGAGAAGGAGGGCCGCGAGAAAGCCGATGGCGCGCCCCCGTTCCTCGAGGAGCAAGGGGCCGATTCGGGCGATCAGCGTCACGTTCACCGCGTGGATCAGAAGAAGGAGGAGCAACCAGGGGCGCGGCGCGAGCCCCCAGAGCGCGCGCCCCGCCCCCCAGACCGCGCCCGCGACCGGACGGTAGAAATCGACGGGGAAGAAGTCGGGCATCAGGCGGGAGCGGAGTACGTCGAGCAGCTCGCCGGGCGAATGGTATCCGCTGGTGAGCAAGATCGGATAAGTGTCGGAGCCGACCAAACCGTCCGGCAGCGACGGCGCCAGGTTGATCAGGGCGACCGCCGCGGGTAGGAGCATGAGCGCCGCCGCCGCGACGCGGCGGACGCCGGCCGGGCCGAGCCCCCGGGTTCTTTGCGATGGGTCTCTTGCGCTCATGCTAGCGGCACAGTACACTCAGAATAGAATGCGAGTCAAGCCATGCGATAGCAACGGGAAAGGCGGCCTATCCCCGAGAGGATCGGCGAGAGCCGGGATGCGCGGATCGGCGCGGCGGGCGGTGGCGTATCTCTTCGCCCTGGCCGCCCTCTCCCTCGCGGGGTGCGGCGGCGGCGACGCGCGGTCGCGGCCTAATATTCTGCTCGTCACCATCGATACCGTGCGCCCCGATCATCTCGGCGCTTATGGAAGCCCCTCCGGCCGGACGCCGAACATCGACCGCCTCTCCGCCGGCGGGACGCTCTACACCGAAGCCTTCTCCGCCGCCCCTTGGACGCTGCCGTCGATGGCGACCATCATGACCTCACGGTACCCGTCGCAGCACGGCGCATACTGGGTGGACAGGCGAATCGATGGGAACGCCCCCTCCATCGCCGAAGAGCTGCGCCGCGCCGGCTACGCCACCGCCGGTTTCCACGGCCACCTGCTCGTCTCTTCCCTCTACGGGTTCGACAAGGGCTTCGAGCGTTTCGTCGAGCTGGATGTGGATCTGGAGGACGAAGACAAGGCGTTCGCCCTCGCCCGGCAGGCCCGCCAGAATCAACCCCAGGCGGAGGACATCAACCGGGAGGCGCTCGTCTGGCTGCGGGAGGAGGCGAAGGAGCCCTTTTTCCTGTGGGTGCACTACTTCGATCCTCACCTCCCCTACCAGCCGCCGGACCGTTTTCGCCGCGCTTTCGATGAAGGGCCGAGCGACATGTTGGCGATCCGCGGGCGGCCGCCCCAGGAGTATTTCCAACCGGAGATCCCGATGCCCGAGCCGCTGAGGCGGCAACTGATCCACCTCTACGAAGGAGAGATATTCGCCGCCGACCTCGCCCTCGGCGATCTGCTCGCCGCCTACCGGGAACGTTTCGATGATGAACCCCTGGTGGTTCTCCTGAGCGACCATGGCGAGGAGTTCAAGGAGCACGGCCGGCTGAGCCACACCAAGACTCTATACGACGAGCTGATTCGAATCCCGCTCTTGGTGAGCGGTCCCGGCTTCGCGCGCGGGGCGCTGGTTTCATCCGCGGTTCGTACCGTCGACGTGTTGCCGACGGTGCTCCGGGCGGCCGGCGTCGGGACTCCCGCCGGAATCGAGGGGGAGCCCCTCCCGCTCCAAGCGGAGACAAACGGAGAAACGCGCGTCGTCTTGGCCGAAACGCGGAACCGTTCCTGGGAAGAGGATGAGGGGCAGAAGGTGACCGGTTCGTTTCCCCTCTTTCTCCGGTCGATCCAGCGTGGGGAGTGGAAGACGATCCTTTCCATATTAGATGGCGCCGAGGAGCTGTACAGTCTCGAAGCGGATCCACGGGAAAACGCCGATCGGGGCGCGGACCTTCCGGACACGATTGCCCGATTTCTCGGTGATTACGAACGCTTTGCCGCGGAAGGGGGCCCCTTCGGCGTCATGGCGGGGGAGCCGGCCGATACGGCCGACGTCGAGCTCTCTCCGGAGCAGATCGAAAACCTCCGCGCCCTCGGCTACGTGCGTTAATTCCTCTAGTCAGACAACACATAACCAAATTCGAATACGTCTGAAGGGCCTCTACAGGGTCGTTTTTACGGTTCTCGGGACCGTTTTTCTCGGTGTTCCTTTGGCCATCCTCCACTACCCATCCCGGTAGCGGTGATGGGCGGAGTGCGGCCCGGAACACAAATGCGATTTGAGTAATGTGATTTTTGTGGGGCGATTGGGACGATCAGAGGGGGCGGATGCCGCTGTCGGAGAGGGGAAGGGCCGTCTCCTTCAGGTCGAAACGGGAGCGGAGCGCGTTCAGGATGAGGAGCTGCACCGTGTTGGTGTCGATCGATCGCATGTTGATGACCAGATCGTAGGCGAGGGGATCGCTGATCTCCCTATCGATGTTCTCCCGGCAGAAACGTCGGCGGCGTTCGTCCTCTTGGCGGACGGCGTCGGTCGCCTTGTCCAAGTCGGTCTCGAGGACCCGGGCGTAGCGGGCGATGCGCCAATCCGTCGGAGCGGCGAGACGAATCGCGAGACGCCGGCGTTCGGGGATCAGGAAGTTGGTGCCTCGACCGGCGAGGACCGCGTTCCCCTCGCGGGAGACGTCGAGTAGGGCGCGCACCAGCGCGCGCATGTACGTCTTGTCCCCTTTATAGCCGGATTCAAAGATCGAGCGGGCCATGTCGCCCAGATGCTCCGGGGCGTCCTCGCCGAGGTCGTCGAACCCGCCTCCCTCTCCCCGCCTCTGCGCCACGATGCGATCGAGCAGGGATCGGTCGTAGAAGTTCCAACCGAGCCGGGCGGCGAGTTTCTTCGCCACCGTTCCTCCGCCGCAGCTGAAGTCGCGCGAGATCGTGATCAGTGGTCCGCCCGGACAGCCCTGAACCGGCTCCGAGCCGGAACACTCCCGCTCCTTCTGCTCGGGAGGCGTCTCGTCATTTCGTCCCATGGGATCCTCCCGTCACAAATCCAAGTGTACCACGCACGGGGTGGGCGACAAGGGAAAGGGGGCTTCCGCCCACGGACGGGAGATCGGCATCGGGGGGCGTGGAGGACAGCAAAAAAGAACAGCCGGAGGGGGTGCAAATAGATTCCTCGATGCGCATGTGTTGGGCGGGCCGTTCAACGTGCTGTGCGGTATTTAGTTGAGTGATTCAAGGGCCGGCCGGTCCGGGCGATCGAGCGCCCGGAGCCGGCCCCGGAGGAGGTTCAGGCGGTCGGGTCATCCACCCGACCGAGGAAAAGGATGCTTCCGGTTACGCGGTCCAGAATCAGGAAAAGGAAGGGATGATCCGCCCGGAAAACCGGGTAGTCCGGGATGGAGGAGGCGTCGACGGTGACGGCGGTCGCGGCGGCCGCCTCGGTCCCCTCTTCGTTCACTTGCACGAAAGCCTTGTGGATGACGTCGCCGATGAAGAGTTCCCTCGTACCGTCGATTCCGGAAAAATCGGCGGCGCCCGGGATGAAGGCGTCCTCGATCCCCAGCTCGGCGAGTTCCGGCACGAGGGCGAAGGTCGTCGTAAAGGTGAAACTCGGCAGGAACACGTCGACCGTTCGAGTGTCGAGCGATGCGATCCAGCTCTCCAGGTTCTCGTGGGTGAGTTGCGCTTCGATCTCGCCGAGGCCGTCTCTCTCGTCGGGCAAAAAGACGAGCATGGAGAGATCTTCCCCCACATAGAGCATTTCCAACGCCGCGAAACCATCTCCTTGCAGATAACCGAAACCTTCCCGTTGCGACATGAACGGGGCGAACGTCTCGCCGCCGCCGGAAAGGTGGAAGGGTCGGCTTACCGTCTCCGTCTCGTCGAATTGGTAGAGCCAGTCTCCCTTGAAGTAGATCGCGTTGGTCAACACCAGCCGGATCAGATCGTGGATCGTTCCGGGCTGTAGAAGATCCTCGATCTTCCCCTCCGTCTTCTCCTCCACCCAGTCATTGATGGTGACGCGAGCGCTCTCGGGATCGGCCACGAAGTCGAGGGTGTCCATCGGCGCATGGTAGTCGTTCGCGCAGGTCGCGAGGAACTCGTCGAGGAAGTGGTACCCGGCCTGCCCCCAAAGACGATTCGCCGTCGAGAGGCGGTAGCCGCCGGTAGTGGAACCGCGATCGATGCTCTCCACGAGCGCGCCGTAGGAGGCGTGCAGATTGTCTTGCACCACGTCGAAGTGGAGCGCCGACTCCATCTCGTCCGCCGTTTCATTGCGCGCGCCGGCGCAGGTCATGGCGAGTGCGGTGGAGATGCTGAAGGGGGAGAAAAATAGATTCCCTTCCCGGTTTTTCAGGGCGCCGTACAGATCGAGGGCGAAACGGTTGTTCGCCTCCACCACCGTCTCCACGTCCGCGGCCAACTCGGCCGGGATTTTACGGAGCTCGAAGGGATCGGTACGGTCTACGGGATTGTCCTTTCCTCCGCAGGCGATGACGGATAAGAAGAGGAGGGCGATAAGGAGGGCGTGCAATTTCCGCATGGCGGGACTCCTTCCGGGTGGTGGCGTGTGCATCCACATAAACATTATACTCCTGTTCTCCCGAAGCGGCCCATGATCGGCACGGAAAGAAGAGTCTTCAAATAGGCGCAGGGCCGTCGCGGGCATGGGATCCGAGGCCACGCCACATGCAATTCGAATTCTTTGATCGGCGCGCGGGGGTGGTGGGCGCGAACAAATTATCATACGTATATTTGTATTCTAACAAACCGGTTTTCAATGAATTGTCCGTGCATTGGTGTCCGGCCCGGGGCGAACGAATGCGCGCACGGTTATGCGTATCCTTTTCTTCGAAGGACGGGCGCGGGCGCGGCTTCCTGTGATAGGATTCGCCATTCCGGGCGACGGGCGTTACAATCGGCCGATAAAGGGATGGCGCGGTCCGCCTCCCCGACGGCGCGCTCGAAACCCGGGCGCCCGGAATCCCCCAAGGAGACTTCCCTTGCGCAGGTGGCTCTTTCTCGTCATCCTTCTCGTTCCGATCCTTCTCTTTTTCCGTTTCAGGGAAACGACGCCGGGTGGCCGAGAATCCTCCGACCTCTCCCCGGACTCTCTGCGCATACTCTCCCTCTCCCCCAACCTGACGGAGATCGTTTTCCGTCTCGGATTGGGGGGGCGCGTCGTCGGCGTGACCGATTTCTGCCGTTATCCGCCCGAGGCGGCGGAGAAGCCGAAGGTGGGGGCGCTCCTCAATCCGAATCTGGAACGCATGTTCGCGCTCGAGCCGAACCTGGTTCTGATGCTGCCGGCGCACGGCGGCCTCGGGGAGAAGCTCTCTTCGCGCGGAATCCGCTCGCTGACGGTGAGGAACGACACGGTGGAGGACGTCCTCGATTCCATCGAGCGGATCGGAGGGGCGACGGGCCGGGCGGATCGGGCGGCGGCGCTCGTCGATTCCATCCGCGGGAGGATGGAGGCGGTACGGAGCGCTCCCCCGTCGATCCGTCGGCGGACGATGATCGTCGTCAGCCGCGCCGGGCGCCGGATCGAGGACGTTTTCGCCGTAGGACCGGGCACTTTCCTGAACGAATTGCTCTTCCGGGCCGGGGGGAGAAACGTGTTCGAGAATGCGTTGGCCCGCTATCCCGAGGTGAGCGTCGAGGAGATCCTCCATAAGAACCCGGAAGTGATCATCGAGCTGCGCCCGGACGGGACGGATCAGGAGACGGAGCGAAGTCTCGCCCGCGCGGCTTGGGCGACGCTCCCGGGTCTGAAGGCGGCGGAGGAGGGGCGCGTGTACGTCCTGGTCGGCGACCATCTTTTGGTTCCCGGGCCGAGGATGGCGCGGATCGTCGAGGAACTCGGCGCGGCGCTTCGGGAGGCGGGTTGATCGTGCTCCGAGTCGAGTCGCTGCGGTGCAGGCGGGGCGAGCGCGAGATACTGCGCGGCGTTTCACTCCGTGTCGGCGAGGGGGAGTCCGTCGCCCTGATCGGTCCCAACGGCGCGGGCAAGTCTACCCTCCTGAGGCACGTCGCGGGTGTCTTGCCGCCGCCTCCGGGGACGGTTTTCCTCCGCGGCGAGGACCGAACCCGACTCGATCCGCGCGAAGCGGCCCGCCGGGTCGCCTATGTCCCCCAGGTGCGTGACGCGGAGATCCCTTACACCGGGAGGGAGATGGCGGCGCAGGCGCGGTACCCTTACCTGTCGGTGTGGCGGCCCCATCGCGAAGAGGACCGGCGGCGGGTGGAGAGGGCGCTCGGCGAGGTAGGCGCTCTCGATTACGCGGACCGGCCCTTCGATACGCTTTCCGGAGGAGAGCAGCAGGCGATTCTGATCGCGGCGGCGCTCGCCCAGGACGCCCGTCTCCTCCTGGTGGACGAGCCGACCACATTCCTCGATCCCACCTCGCGGGAGGCGATCTTTCGCGTACTGGACCGGGCGCGGAGGGAGAGGGGATTGGCGCTTCTGATCGTCACGCACGAGGTGAACCGCGCGCTCCTTTCCGCGGACCGGATCGTCGCGCTTCGTGACGGCCGCGTGGTTCGGGAGGGAATCCCGGAGGCGATCGCACGAGTGGAGGCGCTCGAGGAGATCTACGGCGCGCGCTTCCTTTTAGCGCCCCATCCGGTGACGGGGGGAATGATCGTTCTCCCCGGGGAGTATGAGGAATGAGCGGACGGAGGCCGCGGGACGGGCGGGCGGGCTTTCTGGCGCTCTGCGCCGTTCTTTTCGTGACGGTCCTTCTCGCCGCCCCTTTCTTCGGGCGCGAACCGATCGGCCTCGACGATTTATTCGGAGATAAAGGAACGACGCGATTCTTCATCTTCTGGACGCTGCGGGTGCCGAGGCTGCTGCTCGGCCTTCTCGCCGGGGCTTCCCTCTCTCTGGCAGGGCTCTCCTTCCAGGCGCTTTTCCGGAACCCGCTCGCGACCCCCTTCACCCTCGGCGTCAGCTCCGGCGCCGCATTCGGCGCTTCGGTGGCGGTGCTTCTCGGCGTCGAGGGTGTCCTGTTCGGTCTGGACGGGACCGCCCTCTTCGCCCTCGCTTTCGCGCTCCTGGTGGTTGCGCTTCTCTACGGCCTCGCGCGGCGTGGCGCCGGCCTTTCCACGCTTCACCTTCTCCTCGCCGGGGTGGCGCTCTCCTACTTCTTCGCGGCGCTTCTTCTGACGGCGCAGTATTTCGCCGACTTCACCGAGACTTATCGTGTGGTCCGCTGGATGATGGGGCGCCTCGATACGATCGGTTACGCGCCGGCGCTCACCGTTTTCCCCGCTTTTCTCGTCGGGACGGCGACGCTTTTCTACCTCCGGCGCGACCTGGACCTGCTCGTCTCCGGCGAGGAGATCGCCCGGAGCCGGGGAGTGCGGGTCGATCGCGTGCGGCTTCATGTCTATCTGGCCGCCTCCTTTCTCACCGCCGCGACCGTGGCGACCTGCGGACCGATCGGATTCGTCGGACTGATCGTCCCTCACGCGCTCCGCTATCTGCTCGGCCTCTCCCACGGTTACCTGATCGCCGGCTCCGTGCTGATCGGCGGCCCCTTCCTCGTGGTG
Organism: Candidatus Eisenbacteria bacterium; assembly: GCA_016930695.1. Lineage (NCBI taxonomy): Bacteria > Candidatus Eiseniibacteriota > Candidatus Eiseniibacteriota bacterium. The sequence goes on along the minus strand of JAFGGD010000054.1, from coordinate 23,297 downwards.
TGCGACGTGGTCGCCCGCAACGTTCTCGCCGAAACGGAACTCCCCGTCGGGATCCTGACCGCGCTCCTCGGCGGTCCCTTCTTCCTCTGGCTCGTCATTCGGCGACGGCGTTAGGAAGCCCGGGGCCGGTGCCGCCGTGTTGGGCGATTCGCTCCGGGTGGGTTATCCTACAAGCAGGGAGAGGCCGGTGACTCGACGGCCGGCGGGAGGCGACCGTGCCGTTTATTGTTTTCCATAGACGAGAGGGGCTCCGGACGGCGGCCGTGGCCGCGGTCGTGGCGCTTCTGTTCGCGCTACCGGCCGCCGATGCTTCCGAACCGGAACCGCGGCTCGTCGCGGAGGGGGGCGGGCGTGCGGACCGTGCGGCGATCCTCTCTTGGGAAGGAACCGCGGCCGTCCCGATCGACGGAACGGCGCCGGTCCGCTATTCGGTATGGCGGCGCGCCGGGGCGGATGAAGCGGCCGGAGAGACGGACCCGGAGACGGCGAGTCGCCTCTCCGCTCTTTACGGTGAGGATTTCGCGGCGTCCATGCTGGCCGGGGGCTGGCTCTTTTTCGACGAGCTTCCGGCGCGATCGGTGGAGTCGTACGCAGTCGCCACGCCTTGGTCCGACGGAGCGGACGGAGAGGGCGGTGTGTGGCCGGAGATCCGTGTTTTCGCCCACGCTGCCGCGGACTCACTCGATCCCGGCGCCCCCCCCGTCCCGCCCGACACGACCGACGCACCCGCGGACTCACTCGATCCCGGCGCCCCGCCCGACTCCGCGCCGCCGCCCCCCTTCCCCTCCGCCGCGGTCGAGTCGCCCCCTTCCGCTCCCGCGCTCCTTCCGGTCCTTCCCAACCCCTTTAACCCAAAAGTGACCGTCCGCTTTCTTCTTCCCGAATCGCTTCCGGTCCTTCTCGCCGTGTACGACACGCGGGGGCGTCTCGTGGCGATTCTGGCGGATGAATTCTTCGATGGGGGGGAGAGAGAGGTGGTCTGGGACGGGAGGGGCGACTCGGGCCGGGCGGCGCCGAGCGGGATCTATCTGATCCGTCTCGAGGCGGGCGGCGTTCACGCGACCGGGCGGGCGGTCCTTCTTCGTTGATTTCCGTCGCGCGTCTCTCGCGCGCCGGACCCCCTTTTTTTCACGCCTCCACCGCCGGGTCCCCTTCCGGCGCGGCGCCGGCCGGTGCGGGCGCCACGTGCGCGAAGAGCCCCCCGGAGAGCACCACCGAACGAGCCTTTAATACATAAAAAACACCGTCGAAAAGTTCGCCGCCGACGAAGAGCGCCGTCGCGAGGAACGCGCCGTTCAGGCTCGGATCGGTTCGAACCGCCAGGTAGCCGGTCAATCCGAGAACGAGGATTTTCCCGAGACTGATGACGGAGAAGACTCCGGTACGGCGGGCGCGGACGAGTAGTCCCTGCGCCGAGGCGCGGGCGGTGAGGAAGAGAGGCTCCAGTAGGATCAGGAAAAGCGCCGGCGCCACTACGGCGCGCATCTCGATGGAGAGGTTGAAAAATCGGTCCAGGAGGAGGTCGCGGATCGGCGTGAAGAGGAAGAGGGTGATGAGGGCGATGAAGAAGAATGTCGCGGCGGCGGCGAAATGGAGAACCTTGCGGAGGTCCTCGCGGCACTCCGGCAGAATGAGGGTGACGTTCTGCAGCGCCCAGAGCGCCGAGGAGGTGAGAAGGAGGAGGGGTGTCACCACGCCGAATCCGGCCTGGGCGAGTTCCGGATCGGGGAGCAGGCCGAGGATCGCGTTGATGAGGGGACGGATGGTAGACCAAACCCAGGCGGAGACGGCGAGGGGAAAGGCGACGGCGACGATCTCGCGGTAGGGAAGGTCCGGGTCGTCCCCCGCCGGCGCGCCGGCGCGGTCTCCTCTCCAGAAGCGGCGCGTCGCGGCGGCGATGAAGAGGGTCTCCACGGCGATGCCCGCGGTGAGGGCAAGTGCGCCCGACTCCGCGCCGGGGACGCCGAGAGAGCCCCCCGCGGCAAGGGCGATCAGGATGGCGATCACCAGCAGGCGGCAGCCGGTCGCCATGGCGATCAGTCCGGTCCGTTTTTCCCGAAGGGCGAGGGCGTTCGCGACGGCGCGGAAGGCGATCCAGATGGGGACCGGCGAGAGGACGATCATCACCCGGCGGGCGACCACCGCCGCTCGTTCCGTCGTGGGGATCACGCGGGAGAAGAGGAAGCCCCCGGCGGGGGTGAGGGCGACCAGGAGGATCACCGCCGCCGCGGCGAGACCGAGCAGCGCCGAGACGAGAACAAGGCGGCGGAGGGAACGCTTTCCGCCGATGAGCGCCGCCGACACGGGTTGCATGATCAGCGTCGGGCTCTCGATAAACATGGTCACGGTGAAGCCGAGCCAAAAGCCGGCGAACTCCGGTTTCGGATCGGCGGAGCGCCCCACCCCCATATTGATGAGCGGTCCCGAGAGGGTCATCATCTGCGAAGTGAGCATCAGCGGGAGATAGAAACGGAAGATCTCCCGGAAACGGAGGGGCGTCATCGGGGCGACTCGAATTCACCGGGCGCGCCTTCGCATACGGGATCGATCCGATCGAGAACCGCCGCCCCCACCGTGTCGCCCCAAACGTTCACCGCTGTGCGGCACCGGTCGAGGAACCAATCGATCGCGAGGATCATGCCGATCCCTTCGAGGGGGAGGCCGACGGCGCGGAGCACGATCACCATCGTGACGAGCCCCGCCTGGGGAATGCCGGCGGCGCCGATGGAGGCGAGCGTGGCGGTCAGGAAGATCACCACCTGGTTCGCCGCCGAAAGGGGGTGGCCGACCGCCTGGGCGATGAAGATCGCCGCCACCGATTCGTAGAGGGCGGTGCCGTCCATGTTGATCGTCGCGCCGAGAGGGAGGATGAAGTAGGAGGAGCGTTTGGAGAGGCCGCCGCGGTTCTCGCAGCATTCGATGGTGACCGGCAACGTGGCCGAGCTGGAGGCGGTGGAGAAAGCGGTCCCCACCGCCGGCGCCACGTCGCACAGGTATCTCCAGGGATTGCGCCGCGCCACGAAGAACAGGATCAGCGGCAGCGTCACCGCGCCGTGGAGGAAAAGGCCGACGATCACCGTCAGCGCGTAGAGGCCGATCTTGGATACTTCGGCGACGAAGGCGCCGCCGCCCCCCGCCTGCCCGAGCCGGGAGGCGACCAAAGCGAACACGCCCACCGGCGCGATGAAAAGAACCAGGAGCACGATCTTCAGGATCGCCTCGTTGACGCCGTCGAAGAAGCGGATCACCGGCCGCCCCTTCTCGCCGATCGTGGTGAGCACGGCCCCGAAGAGGAGCGAGAACACGATGAGCGGCAGGATCTGGGTGTCCGCGGCGGCCCGGATCAGGTTGGGCGTGACCAGGGAGCGAAAGACATCGATGATGCCGGTGGTTTCCTTGCCGAGGACCGCGTCGGGCATCGCGCCGCCCGCCCATTCGAACGCGGAACCGGGGTGGATGATGTTGACCAGGATGATGCCGAGGAGGACCGCCAGACCGGTGGTGGCGACATAGTACAGGATGGCGGTGGCGCCGGTCCGGCCGAGGCGGCGCACGTCTCCGAGCCCGGTGATCCCCACGATCATCGACGAGACCACCAGCGGCACGACCATCATTTTAAGGGCGTCCAGGAAGAAACCGCCGATCCAATCGACGGCCGTCATTCGCTCGCCGAAGACCCAGCCCGACAAGGCGCCGAGGACGACGCCGGCGAGGATCCCGTAAAGGATAAAGCGATTCGCGCGCGGGCTCAGGAGCCGACCCTCCCTCGGTTGCATGTCTGAAAACGGTCGTTTCTATCCTATCAGGAGGGACGGGGCGGGTCCAGGGGGCGGGAGAGAAGAAGAGAAGACCCTCTCTCTCCTCCCCCCGTCTACTCCTCCAGCGCGGCGCGGAGCGCGGAGTCGATGTCCGAATGGCGCCAGCGGAAGCCGGCTCTTTCGAGTCGCTCCGGAAGGACCCGCGCACCGGAGAGGAGCGTGGCCCGCCCCATCTCGCCGAAGAGGAGGCCGATCATCGCCGCGGGGACGGGGAAGGGGGTCGGCCGTCCGAGGGCGCGTCCGAGGGCGCGGGTCAGCTCCGCGTTGGTGACCGATCGAGGAGAGACCGCGTTGACCGGGCCGGGGATGTCGTCGCGGCGGATCAGGAAGCGGAGGATCCCGACGAGGTCCGTGAGGGAGATCCAGCTCACCCGTTGCCGCCCGTTCCCGATGCGTCCGCCCAGGCCGAGACGGAAGGGGAGGAGCATCTTGGGGAGCCCGCCGCCGCGCCCGCTCAGCACGAAACCGATTCGGGGATGGACGACGCGGACGCCGGCGTCTCGCGCCGGGCCGGCCGCCTCTTCCCATGCGGCGCACACCTCGGCGAGAAAGCCTTCTCCCGCGCCGGCCGTCTCGTCGACCGGCTCTTCACGGCGGTCGCCGTAGTACCCGACGGCGGAAGCGGAGAGGAAGACGCGCGGTTTGCGGTTCAGGCCGGCGAGGGTCTCCGACAGGAGGCGCGTCCCTTGCACGCGGCTCTCGCGGATGAGGCGTTTGCGCGCCGCGTTCCACCGTCCGGCGGCGATGCTCGCGCCGGCGAGATGAACCACCGCGTCCATCCCCTCCAGCGCGTCGCCGTCGATCCTTCCCGCCCCGGGGTCCCATCCGATCTCGCCGGCTCCCCCCGGACGTCGCCGGACGAGGCGCGCCGCGTGGATCCCGTCGGCGGCGAGGGATTCGAGGAGCGCCGTCCCGACGAGCCCGGTCGATCCGGTGACGGCGACGCGCATCGCGGAATCGAGAGCGGTGGGCTCGCCCATGATTCATCCCTCCGGCGCGGCCCGTCCCCGCCGCGCCCCTTTCACCGTCGGACTCAGCCGAGCGGGCTCTCCAGGAAGAACTGCACGGCGTCCCGGAAAGCGCCCCGCCTCCAGTAGCGCTTCGGCAGGACGCCCAGCTCCCGGTAACCCGCCTTCCGCAGGGCGCGCACCGACGCCTCGTTCTCCGCCATCGCCTCGGTGAGAAGAAGTCTGAGCCCGAGCGCCTCGAAAGCGAAGCGGCTGCGCACGCGGATCGCGTCGAGGCCGTATCCCTTCCTCCAGTTCGACGGCGGCCCGATCACGATGCCGCTCCGGCAAGAGCGATGCCGCTGGTTGATCTCGAAGAGCCCGGTGAAACCGATGTGCTCCCCGCCGAGGGTCTCCACGGCGAACTGTACGCGGTCCTCCCGCGCGACCATGTTCTCCTCGAAATAACGTTCTTCCTGCAGTCGCGTGATGGGGATGTCCACCAGGAGCCAGCGCGTCACCTCCGGGTCGTTCAGCCAGAGGATCGCGTTCTCCAGGTGTTTCTCCCGGTCCAGCGGGACGAGCCGGACCTTTTCGCCTATCCATCCGTAAGACATGGCGCGCTCTCCGGTTGCGGGTTGTTTGGTGTCTGAAAGCTAGGCTCCGGTTCGAGGGGCTGTCAAGCGAATCCGGGCGCGCGGCGGCGGCGCGCGAAAAAGGGCGGACCCCCGGAAAGGCCCGCCCCCGATGCCGTTTTCGCGGCTAGTAACTCGTCTCTCCCAACTTCACTTTGCCCTTGAAGGTTCTGTAGATGATCACCGTGTACAGCAGAACCAGCGGCACGCCGATGAGGGCGATGATCGTCATGTTGCGCAGAGTCTGCGGCGACGAGGCGGCGTTTCGGATCGTCAGGTTCCACTCCGGGTTCAGGCTGGAGATCACCAGGTTCGGGTAGAGGTGGGTTCCGAGGAGACCGACGAGCGTCGCGATGTGGAGCGACGAGAGGAGAAACGCCCGGAAGGGCTTCTCCTTCCGGAGCGAGAACGGGATCCCGACCAGCACCAGGAGGCCGAGGGCGAGGATGGCGAAGCTCGCCGGGTTCGTCCGTGCGGTTTCACGCGCCGCGGGGAGGGCGGCGAGGGTGGTCGCGGCGGTCGCCGCCCAGAGGACGAGATAGACGGTGAAGGCGCGCCCCGCCGCGCGTCGCACCCGGGCGAGCAGATCCCCGTCGGTTTTCATGACCAGGTAGAGCGCGCCGTGCATGGCGAAGAGCGCCACGGTCATCACGCCGACGAGGAGCGCGTAGGGGTGGAGCAGATCGAGGAAGCCGCCGGCGTACTCCATGTCCGCGCCGACCGGGATTCCGTGGATCGAGTCTCCCACGGCGGTGCCGAAAAGGAGCGTCGCCACGGTGCTCCCGCCGAAGAACATCTTGTCCCAGAAACCGCGCCAGACCGGCGATTCCGCCTTGCTCCGGAACTCCATCGAAACGGCCCGGAAAATGAGCGCGAAGAGGAGAAGCATGAAGGCGAGATAGAAGCCGGAAAAGACGGTGGCGTAGGCGTGGGGGAAGGCGGCGAAGAGCGCGCCGCCGAAAGTGATGAGCCACACCTCGTTTCCGTCCCAGACCGGACCGATGGCGTTCATGAAGGTTCGCTTCTCCGCGTCCTTGCGGGCCAGCGGGTGGAGGATGCCGACGCCCAGGTCGAAGCCGTCCAAAACGGCGTAACCGGCGAGGAGAACGCCGAGCAGGTTGAACCAGAGAATGTTCAGATCCATGGCGTCACGCCTCCTGCGATCGTGTCCCGGCGGGGACGGCGGTGGACGTCTCGAGAGGCTCGGGACCGTGCTTCAGCTTGCGGCCCAACAACCAGAGCCAGAGGATGAAGAGGCCCAGATAGACCAGTGAGAAGAGGAGGGTCGACGCGAGCACCTCGCCGGCGGAGACCGAACGGGACACGCCGTCCGAGGTGCGGAGCAGGCCGTAGACGATCCAGGGTTGCCGGCCCACCTCGGCGCCCGTCCAACCGAATTGATTGGCCAGATAGGGACCGGCGACGGAGAAGACGAAGACCCACAGGAGCGGGCGCGTCCGGAAAAGGAGATCCCGCCGCAGAAGCACGAGGCCGAGGAGGGAGAGACCGATGAAGTACATCCCGAGGGCGATCATCACGTGATAGCTCTGGAAAGTGAGTCCCACCGGCGGCCAGTCCTCCCGCGGGAATTGATCGAGGGCCGGCACCGGCTCCTTCCAGTCGTTGTGGATCAGGAAGCTGAGCATGCCGGGGATGCCGATCCCCATTCTCACCTTCATCGCGTCGTCGTCGGGGAAGCCGAACAGGTAGAGGGGCGCCCCGCCGCGCAGGCTCCGGTAGTGCCCTTCGTAGGCGGCCATCTTGATCGGCTGGTGCTCGGCGACGTTGTTCGCCTGGTGATGGCCCGAGGCGAGCTGCGCCGTCGAGGAGACCGCCGCCAAAACGAGGGCGAGCGTCATCGAGCGCTTGGCGAAAGCGACGTGTCGCCCCTTGAGCAGATACCAGGCCGCCACGCCCGCCACGAAGAACGCGCCCAGAATGAAGGCGCCGAGGATCACGTGGACGTAACGGGTCATCGTGGAGGGGTTGAACACGGCCGCCCAAAAGTCGGTGATCTCGGCGCGCCGCATCGCCCCCTCGCCGACGATCCGGAAACCCGCCGGAGTCTGCTGCCACGAATTGGCGACGATGATCCAGAAGGCGGAAAGGATCGAGCCGGTCGCCACGAGGATCGTGGAGACCAGGTGCATCCGCGGCGACACGCGGTCCCACCCGAAGACCAGGATCCCCAGGAATGTGGATTCCAGGAAGAAGGCGAAGAGTCCCTCCGCGGCGAGGGGCGATCCGAAGATGTCGCCCACGAAGCGGGAGTAGGCCGACCAGTTCGTCCCGAACTGGAACTCCATCACGATCCCCGTCGCCACTCCGAGGGCGAAGTTGACGGCGAAGATCTTGGTCCAGAAGCGCGCCATCGATTCGTAGAGGCGGTCGCCGGTGCGATGGAACATCGCCTCCATGAAAACCATGAGCGCGGCGAGGCCGATGGTGAGGGGGGGGAACAGATAGTGGAAGCCGATGGTGAGGGCGAATTGGATCCGCGAGAGCAATACCGCGTCGAGACCCATCCGGGAACCCTCCTTTCTTTCGTGCCTAGAAAAGTAAACAGATTCGCCGGCCCGCTCAAGAAGAACGAGAAGAAAGGCGTTCCGGCGGGAGAAGCGTGTTGGGGGCGCCGGAAGGGCGTGCTACTCTCGTCGTTGTCTCTGTGGGAGGAAAAGGATGGGAATCGCGCACATCAGCTTGCGTCCCTACGTGGACTGGAGGATCGAGCAGCGGCCGATCGATTGGCCGCGCCTCTTCGGGAGGGGCGCGCCCCTGGAGCTGGAGATCGGCTTCGGCAACGGCGGCTATCTGATCGAGAGGGCGGTGGAGCGCCCGGAGCGCGATTTCGTCGGCGTGGAACTCGGTTGGGAGTCGGCGCGGCGGGCGCTCCGGCGCGCCGCAAGGGCGGGCGTTTCGAACGTGCGGGTCCTGAAGGTGGACGCCCGGGTCGCCCTCGAACGGATCTTCGCGCCCGGCTCGCTCGACCGGGTTTACAGCCTCTTCCCCTGCCCTTGGCCGAAGGAGAAGCACATCAAACACCGCCTTTTCTCGAATGAGTTTCTGCGGCTGTTGAATGGACGGCTCGCGCCGGAAGGGGAGGTGCGCGTGGTGACCGACCACCACGACTTCCTCGATTGGGTGTTGGAGCAGACGCCGGGCGCCGGGTTCGAGGCGGAGTGGCAGGCGATTCCGCCCGGGTTCGACACGAAGTACGAGAGGAAGTGGCGCGAGACGGGCCGGACCGAATTCTACGACCTCACCCTCCGCAAGAGGGAGGAGATCGTCGTGCCGGCGAAGGAGGAGATCGAATTGCGGGTGCACACGTTGAAGCGTTTCGACCCGGAGCGGTTCGCGCCGGAGGGAGTTCGCGGCGATGTCACCGTCGAGTTCAAGGACTTCCTCTTCGATCCGGTCCGGGAGAGGGCGATGCTGCGCGTCTACGTGGTGGAGGAGACGCTTCACCAGGGGTTCTGGATCGAGGTCGTCCGGCGCGGCGATGGTTGGAGGGTGCGCCCCGCCTCCGGCTGCGGCATCGTGCCGACGCCGGGCGCGCAGAGGGCGCTCGACGCGGTGCGGGATTCCGCCCGGGAGTAGGGAGAGAGAAAGCCTTCGGTGCAAGATGGGGGTGCCTTTGTCGCTATCGGCATCGGTATCGAAATCGAAATCGAAATCGGATTCCCCCTTCCCCCGCCGCTCCTCCCTTCGGGGCCAGGGTCCGGATGCTGCTCCCTTCGCGCATCGGCGCCTTCGCGAGAGGTTCCTTTTCTCTTCCTTTCCTACCGCGCGCCGCGGATCGCCAGGAGGCGGATCTCGCTCATGTCCTCCATGGCGAAGCGGATCCCCTCGCGGCCGAGGCCGCTCTCCTTCACGCCGCCGTAGGGCATGTGGTCCACGCGCCAGCTGGGGACGTCGCCTATCACCACGCCTCCCACTTCCAGTTCCTCCCAGGCTTTGTGCGCCTTGAAGAGGTCCCGCGTAAAGATACCCGCCTGCAGCCCGAAGTCGCTGTCGTTCACCTCGGCGAGCGCCTCGTCGAAGCCGCGAAAACGGGAGAGCACCGCCAGGGGTCCGAAGGCTTCTTGGGTGCAGACATTCTCGCTCTTGGGGACGTCCTCCATGAGGGTCGCCTCGAGCATCGCCCCCTTCCGGTTCCCGCCGCAGAGGACGCGGGCGCCCCGCTCCTTCGCCGCGAGGATCCAGCCGTGAAGGCGTTCCGCCTCCTTGAGGGAGATCATCGGCCCGATGAAGGTCTCCTCCTCCTTCGGGTCTCCCATCCTCAGCTTCTTCGTCGCGGCGACGAGTTTGTCCTTGAGCGCGTCGTAGAGCGACTCGTGGACCAGGATGCGTTGCACGCTGATGCAGCTCTGGCCGGACTGATAGAATGCGCCCACGATGACCCGGTCGATCACGTCGTCGATGTCGGCGTCTTGGTCGACGATCACCGCGGCGTTTCCCCCCAGCTCGAGCACCACCTTCTTCTTTCCCGCCTTTGCCTTCAGCGCCCAGCCGACCTCCGGGGAGCCGGTGAAGCTGAGCAGCTTGAGGCGGTCGTCCTCGGTGAAGAGGTTCGCGCCGTCGCGGCGGCAGGGAAGGACGGAAAAGGCGCCCTTCGGCAGGGAGGTCTCGGCGAGGATCTCGCCGATGATGAGGGCGCCGATGGGGGTGTGGCTCGCCGGCTTCAGCACGAAGGGGCAGCCGACGGCGAGGGCGGGCGCCACCTTGTGGGCGACGAGATTCAGTGGAAAGTTGAAGGGCGAAATGAACGAGCAGGGGCCGATAGGGACCCGCTTCCACATGCCCGCGTACCCTTTGACGCGGGGTCCGATCTCCATCTCCATCACCTCGCCGGTCACGCGCACCGACTCCTCGGCCGCGTAGCGGAATGTGTCGATCAGGCGCGAAACCTCGCCGCGGGCGTCGCGAATCGGCTTTCCCGCCTCGACGCACAGGGCGTGGGCGAGTTCGTCGGCGCGCTCGCGGAAGCGGGCGACGCAGTGGTTCAGGACCTCCTGCCTCTCGTAGGCGGGCATGCGGCGCATCGGCGCCGCCGCCTCCACCGCCGCGGCGATTCCGCGGTCGATGTGCTTCGCGTCGGCCAGGGCGACCCGCGCCGCCGTCTCTCCGGAATACTTATCCGTCACGACGAGGTCGTGATTCGGCTCCATCGGCTCGTTCGCGAGGTAAAAAGGATAAGTCGGTTTGAGCATGGTTCACCTCGAATCCGGTTCGGGGTCCACGATCGAGAAGCGGTTTCATTCTCAATATAGACGGGCGGGAGGCGGAATTCCACCTACCGCGGCCGGGTGTCCCGGAGGAGCGCCTTCCGCCGCGTTTCGGGGAAATGTTCGATGGCGTAGCGGAGGGAGGTGCGGGGGATGCGCGGGCCCTTCTTTCGAAGCCAAGCCTCCAATCGGGGCCGGTCCGTTCGCCCCGCTTCCCGGAGGAGCCAGCCGACCGCTTTGTGCATCAAGTCTTCGTCGTCGCCGAGGAGGCGGCCGGCGACCCGGTACGCCTCGTTCAGACGGCGGCCCTTGCGCGCGAGGGGGACGAAGGCGACCGCGGCGCCGCGCCGGAGCCAGAGGTTCGGTGAGTCCGTCCAGGCGGTCACTTCGCCGATCAGCTCCGGATGGCGGTCGAGGAGGGGCGCGAGCACCGACGGCGCCAGAGTATCCACGGCCGCCCAGTTGCCGCAGCTCTTCTCCAGCCAGCGGCGGACCGCCGGGAGCAGCTCCGGCCCCGCGTCCTTCGCGTGGCGCTCGAGCATCAGATAGGCGACGGCGCGCGCTTCCCAGCGGGGATCCCGGACCATCGCGTCGACGAAACGAACCGTTTCCCGGACCGTCCAGGCGCCCTTCACGCGCGACGCCGTTTCCCGGGTGATCGTGCGGATCGTCTTCGCGTCCAGGCCGTACATCGGAACCGGCTCCTTGAAGAAGCGCTGGTTCGACTCGGCGCGCTTCGGATCGGCGAGGGAGCGGATCCGGGCGAGCGCCTCGGCGGCGATCGTTCGGGGCGCCGGCGCGGCGGCGGGCGTCATGCCGATTCCTCCCCGTCCGCTTCTCCGATGCGCGGCGACAGATCGAGGTCCTTCCGCTCCCGGTATCGTTCGAGGGCGAGTTGCACGAGGCGCACCACCAGTTCGGTGTAGCCGACGCCGCTCGCTTCCCACAGCTTGTTGTACATGCTGATCGACGTGAAGCCGGGGATCGTGTTCAGCTCGTTGATGTAGAGTTCGCCCGTTCCCCGGTCGAGAAAAAAGTCGACCCGCGCCATGCCGGCGCAGTCGAGCGTCCGGAAGGCCTCTACCGAAACGCGGCGCACCTCCTCGGCGGTCTCCGGCGGGATCGGCGCCGGGATGAGCAGCCGCGAGGCGCCGTCGATGTACTTGGCGCGGTAATCGTAGAACTCCCGGTTCGACACCACCTCGCCCGGCACGGACGCCCGCGGGTCGTCGTTGCCGAGCACGCTGCACTCGATCTCCCGCGCGTCGACCGCCCGTTCCACAAGAATCTTGAGGTCGTAAAGAGCGGCCTCGTCGATCGCCCGCGCGAGGCCGTCCCCGTCCTTCGCCTTGCCGATCCCCACGCTGGACCCGAGATTCGCCGGCTTGACGAAACAGGGAAAGCCGATCCGGGACGCCTCCCGGAGGACCGTTTCCCGGTCTTCCTTCCAGCGCCCCTTGCGCACCGTGATCCACTCCGCCGTCCGGAGCCCGGCGTCGCGGAAGAGCCTCTTCATCAGATCCTTGTCCATCCCCACCGCCGAGGCCGCGACGCCGCTCCCGACGTAGGGAATGCCGGCCAGTTCGAGGAAGCCCTGCACCGTGCCGTCTTCCCCTTTGGGACCGTGGAGCACCGGGAAGATCACGTCCACCGGCCGCGCCTCCCCTCCCTCGCGGATCGGCAGGAGCGCGCGCTCGCCGCCGTCCGGCAGGAGCGCCACCGGCTCGGCGCCGCGGGAGATGTCCCGGGGGGGCGGCGGCGGCTCGCCGAGGCGGACCTTGGCCTGCGCGATCAAGGCGGGATGGGCTTCGGCGCCGACCAACCAGCGGCCGCTCCGGGTGATCCCGATGGGGACCACCTCGAAATCGTCGCACGCCTCGAGAGCCCGCATCACCGAATGGGCCGACGCGAGGGAGACCTCGTGCTCGCTCGACTGTCCGCCGAAGAGGACGCCGACGCGGATCGTTCTTCGCGCCATGAAGCCACCTCCCGGGTGTTCCTGCGGAGAAATCGGGGCGGACCGGTCGCCCGCGCACCGCGCCGCGGTTCGTCCGGAGCGCCGCGATTGTTATTTAAGACGTATACGGATTTCGTCTTCCAAGGCGGTGAACCGGCGCCACCCCTCGGCGAGGAGCGGTTCCAGGTCCGTCTCGGCCGGCGCCCGGTCGAGCACGTCCCGGAGAATTCGCGCGTACTCGTCCAAGAAAAGGTCGTACTGGTCCACGCCGGGGAACTCGCCGCGCCGCTCCTCGGTCTCCGCGAGCGCAGCGCGCAGATTTCGGTAGAGCGCCTCCCGATCCCTCTCCGCGTCGGTCCGCCGCAGATACTCCGCCTGAGCGCCCCGGTAGGCCGCCTTGAGAAGCTCGAAAACCCAGTTGAAGCGATTCTTCATCTTTTCCGCACCTCGGATCGAATGCCCGAGAATAGCAGCGCCGGGAGCGGCCGGGCAAGGGCGTTCGGGCGGGCCGCTCCTACGGGTCAGCCCCGCAGGATGCCGGCGACGCGCTCCGTGTCGGTGAGATCGGGGAGGACATGCTCCGGGCCCTCGGCGCGGAGCGTTTCCGCCGGCGTGGAGCCGGTGGCGACGGCGACGACCCGCGCGCCGGAGGCGCGGCCGCAGCGCACGTCGTGCACCGTGTCGCCGACGAGGAAAACCGCGCGGTCCGGCACCGGCGCGCCGGCCAGGGCGCGGCCCCTCTCGATGCCGATCCGCGTCAGTTCCATGCGATCGAAGGAGTCGGTGGCGTAACCGCCGAAGCGGAAGAAACCCTCCAGGGCGCCGCGGCGCAGTTTGAGCCGCGAAGCGGGCTCGAAGTTGCCCGTCACCAGACCGAGCAGAAGGTCCTCCTCGCCGGAGAGGCGTTTCAGCAACTCCGTCACGCCCGGCATCAGGCGATATCCCTCGGAGCGGGGGAGTTCATCCTCCAAGTAGCGGAGGTAGAGCTTCTCCACCAATCCTTCCTCCTCCGCCGTCGGCGGCCGCCCCATCCGCCGTCGCCCCATCTCGGCGATGATCGCGCCGTCGGTCATCCCGTCCGGCCGGATATCGTTCATCGCCCCCGGGTGGCCGAAGATTTCCTCCCAGGCGCGATTCAGCGCCCTGAGCCCGGCGCCTCCGGAGAGCAGCAGGGTGCCGTCGATATCGAACAGGACGATCCGCATGACCATTCTCCTCTCTTTCGATCGGTCGGGGGGCGCCGGCGTCGCACCCGCATGGTATCCGCGGCGCCCGCCGCCGGTCAACCCGCCCCGGCATCTCCGCCTCCGGGCTCCTCTTTTTTCGCTCCTTGCCGATACAGCGGATGACTTTTCCCCCTCTTTTTTGGCATAATCAATAGTTCGTGCGAGGTAACCCGAGGACCCGATGAACGAAGACAAGATCAAAAAACTCAATGAGATGCGCGCACGTCTCTACCAGGGAGGCGGGGCGAAGCGAATTGAGAAACATCACGCGGCCGGCAAACTCACCGCCCGGGAGCGGCTCGCGCTGCTCTACGACCCGGACACTTTTCAGGAGTCCTACCTCTTCATTAAACACCAGTGCATGCACTTCGGAATGGCGGGGAAGGAGATGCCCGGCGAGGGGGCGGTTACCGGGTTCGGCGTCGTCGAGGGGCGGCCGGTCTACGCGGTGAGCCAGGATTTCACCGTCGCCGGCGGCTCGGTGGGGATGACCCACGCCCTCAAGATCCAGGCGGTGATGGACGCGGCGCTCAAAACCGGCGACCCGTTCATTTTCATCAACGACAGCGGCGGCGCCCGCATCCAGGAGGGGATCGACAGCCTCTCCGGGTACGGCGGCATCTTCTACAGGAACGTGCTCCTTTCCGGCGTGGTCCCCCAGATCAGCATCATCGCCGGTCCCTGCGCGGGAGGCGCGGCCTACTCGCCGGCGCTCACCGATTTCGTCATCCAGGTGCGGGGCACGGGGCAGATGTTCATCACCGGGCCGAAGGTGATCAGCGAGGTGACCGGCGAGCAGGTGACGGCGGAGGAACTCGGCGGCGTGGAGACCACGAGCCGTTTGAGCGGCGTCGCCCATTTCGTCGCCGAGGACGACGAGGACGCCATCGCCCTCACCCGCAGGCTCCTCTCCTTCCTGCCGAGCAACAACACCGAGGATCCGCCCTTCTACCGGGAGCTGCACGAGGAGGAAGTCGCCGCCGACGAATCGCTCAACACGGTCGTCCCCGCGAATCCGCGCGAGCCCTACGACATGCACGAGGTGATCGGGCGCGTCGTGGACCGGGGCGATTTTCTGGAGGTCCACGCCTCCTTCGCGCCCAACCTGCTCGTCGGTTTCGCGCGGCTCGAGGGCCGGACCGTCGGCGTGATCGCCAACCAGCCGATGCACAAGGCGGGCGTTCTCGACATCGATTCATCCTGCAAGGGTTCGAGCTTCATTCGTTTCTGCAACGCCTTCAACATCCCGCTGATCACCTTCGTGGACGTGCCCGGCTTCCTGCCCGGGCTGCAGCAGGAGTACGGCGGCATCATTCGGCACGGCGCCAAGATGCTCTTCGCCTACTCCTCCGCCACGGTGCCGAAGATGACCGTGGTGGTTCGCAAGGCCTACGGCGGCTCCTTCCTCGCCATGTGTTCCAAGGACATGGGCGCCGACCGGATCTGCGCCTGGCCGACCGCGGAAATCGCGGTCATGGGCGCCGAGGGGGCGGTGAACATCCTTTACCGCAAGGAGATCGAAGAAGCGGAGGACCCGAGGGCGGAGCGGAACCGGCGGGTGCAGGAGTACCGGGAGACGTTCTCCAATCCCTATGTGGCGGCGTCCCGGGGAATGGTGGACGACATCATCGAACCGGCGGACACCCGCGTGTATTTGGCCGCTTCCCTGGAAGTGCTCCGCGCCAAGAGAGAGCTGCGGCCCCAGAAGAAGCACGGACTGATCCCGCTCTGATCCCCGGCGGGCGGGCGGTTTTTCCGGAGACGGACGGCATGAACGGCAACCTCACACTCGCGCTGGTCGGGCTCGGCATCGTGTTCATGGTGCAGGTCCTGATCACGCTGGTCGTCTCGCTGGTGCGCCGGATCGACCGGGGCTGGCAGGATCGTGAGGAACGCCAAGCCTCCGCCGCCCTCGATAAACAGCAGAACCTGGACACCGTCACGGTGGTCCTCATCGCCGCCGCGGTAGCCACCATCGTCGGAGGTCGCCACCGGATCCGCTCGGTCCGCCGGCTTCTCTCCGTGGATTCGCCGAGCAGCCCCTGGTCGAGTCAGGGGCGCGCGACCCTGCAGGGATCGCACGTACTCGTACGCAGACCCCAGCCGCCGCAGTGAGGCGCCGGGCCTGTGAAGGGGCCGCGCCGCCGGCGCGCCCGCAAACCGGAGAGGATCGATGAAGCTCAAAATCACCGTGCACGGTGTGGCTTATGAGGTGGAGGTGGAGGTGCTCGATCCCGGCGAGGGGTTCACCTCTCTCGCGCCCCTGCCCCACGTGCAGACCGCCTCGCCCAAGGCGCAGACCGCGCCGCCGGCATCCGTCCCCAAGCCCCTCAAGCCCTCCGCGACTCCGGCGGCCCAAGCGCCCAAGCCGGGCGACACGAGCACCGTCGCCTCGCCGATCGCCGGCACCGTGGTCGAGGTGAAAAGCAAGCCGGGCGACAACGTGAAGGCGGGTGACGCGCTCCTGGTCATCGAGGCGATGAAGATGAACACCAGCATCGTCGCCCCCGGCGCCGGACGGATCCGCTCGGTGGAGGTCGCCGCCGGCGACACGGTTCGGGAAGGCCAGACGCTCGTCGTTTTCGAATAGCGGGAAGACCGCGCGGGACCCAACGCCATGGACATGCTCGCCCAATTCTTCGCGGCCAACGCGATCGGGACGTTCTCTCTCGGGAACCTCGTGATGATGGCCGTGGGCTGCTTTTTTCTCTACCTCGCGGTGGCCAAGGATTACGAGCCGCTGCTCCTCGTGCCGATCGGTTTCGGCATGCTTGTGGGGAACATCCCTTTCGTGGACGGGATGCGCCTCAGCATCTACGAGGAAGGCTCGGTCCTGCAGATCCTTTATAAGGGCGTGACCCAGGGTTGGTACCCGCCGCTCATCTTCCTCGGCATCGGCGCGATGACCGACTTCTCCGCCATGCTCTCCAACCCGCGACTGATCCTGCTCGGCGCGGCCGCGCAGGCGGGGATCTTCATCACCTTCATCGGTTCCCTCTATCTCGGTTTCGGGGTGCGGGAGGCGGCGTCCATCGGGATCATCGGGGGCGCCGACGGCCCGACGGCGATCTTCCTCTCCTCGCAGCTCGCGCCGCACCTCCTCGGCGCGATCGCCGTGGCGGCCTATTCCTACATGGCCCTGGTGCCGGTGATTCAACCGCCCATCATCAAACTGCTCACCACCAAGAAGGAGCGGCTCATTCGGATGAAGCCGACCAAACCGGTGAGCAAGCGGACGAGGATCATCTTTCCGGTCATCGCCTTCGTGCTCACCGCGTGCCTCGCCCCCGGCTCGATCCCCCTTCTGGGGATGCTCTTCTTCGGCAACCTGCTGAAGGAATGCGGCGTGACGGAGCGGCTCGCCAAGACGGCGAGGGATCCGTTCATCGACGTGATCACCATTCTCCTCGGTCTCACCGTGGGCGCCTCCACCGACGCGCGGCGCTTCCTCACGCCGGACAGCGTCAAGATCTTCGCTCTCGGCGCCGCCTCTTTCGCCGTCGCCACCGCCGCGGGCGTTCTCTTCGCCAAGCTGATGAATCTCGTCGTGAAGGACAAGATCAACCCGATCATCGGCGCGGCGGGAGTCTCCGCGGTCCCCGACTCGGCGCGGGTCTGCCAGATGGTGGGCGCCAAGGAGGATCCCACCAACTTCCTCATCATGCACGCCATGGCGCCCAACGTGGCCGGCGTGATCGGCTCGGCGGTCGCGGCGGGCGTCTTCCTCTCGGTGATGGCGCTCCACTAGAGCCCCCAACGCGCGGAGAATCGCGGACCTTCGGGCTGGAGTCGCACATTCCCTCGTGCTAAGGTGCGCGTCGACGAGGCGGGCGCATTCCGGGAAGCGCATCGAGACAAACCGCCGATTCGATCCGAGTCCCGAACCGAACCCGAGAAGGAGGATCCCCCGATGCGAATCTGGCTCATGATTCTCTGTCTACTCGCCCTCGCGGCCGGCGTGGCTACGGCCGGCGTCGCCCCCGAGCGGGCGGACGTGAAACCGATCATCGTCGACGAGCCGGCCTCGATTCGCCCCGCCGATCCGATCGCCGCCGGCGCGTCCGAGAACATGCTGTTCGGCGCGACGACCCGCGCCGTCGTGCCGCCGATGACCCTTCCGGTGGACGGCACCTGGTGCGGGATGAACTGCGACAACGGCACGGTCGGTCTCGACGGTCAAGGGGGCTGGCAATCCGATCCCTGCTTTTCCTGGGAAACCACTTCCCCCTTCCGCGTCGTTCTGCTCATAAGCGACTTCCTGGTGGTAGGCGATAAGTACCAGGTCTGGGTGGACGGCGCGCCCGCCGGCCATACCGGAGGATGCATCGACGACGGTTCCTACTATGGCCTCTCCGGGATCGGCGGCGACAACTATGCGCTCGTCGATCAGTCGGAAGGATGCGACGGTTGGAACGAACCGGACCTCTCCACCGGTGTGGTGGTGATCCCGCCGGGAACGCACGAGATTCAGATCAAGTGCCATCGATTCGCCACGGGTTATGAGGGCAGCTTCTGCATCATCAAGGCGGAGGAGCGTTGGGCGAGGTGCCCGATGTTCAACGGGAGCCCCAAGACCATGGTGAGGATCGGCGCCGAGGGCGAAGAGGCGACTTCCTGGGGGAGCCTAAAGACCCTTTTCCGGTAGCCGCGCGCACGATCGATTGGAAGCGATAAAAAAGCGGCGGGGGCTCCGAGCCCTCGCCGTTTTCCTTCGGGCGAAACCGCCCCGCTTCCCCCACATTTCCTTGCGCGACAAGGCTTTCCCGAAAAAACCGGATGACTCTTCTACCCTCTCATGCTAGCCTTGACCTGAATCATGTTGCACCCCGGCTCCGGCAGAGCAGAAGCCCCCTGCTTTCTGCCGCATCATGAGCTTTCCGTGGGGCATTCGGCGTCGCCCGCACATGATCGACCGCACCCCGGCACCCACAACGGCGAGTTTCGCCATCGACGCCGCGCTTCGCCCTTCTCCCGTTTTTTCCAGATATCGTTTCGCCCCGGCCGTCCCCCGGCACGAGCGGAACGTGATTCGCCGGGCGGCGGCCCGCGCCCCGTCCCGGAATACATACGAGTACCGCGAATCGGGCGCGCCCGTCTTTTCAGCGGGCGCCCGTCCGTTTCGATCGAGAAGAACGATCGCCCCATAGGGACCGGAAAGAGAGAACCGCGGAAGCGCCGCGCCGGACCGCGCGATCGGTCCGGATCTTCACGGCCCCCCGCCCCGAGAGGGGTGGATCCGAGTCCGGGGTGCCACAAGGGAGGAAGGAGCATGCTGCACAAACCGGCCCAACAGTTGGGCCCCGAACACGCAGTGGAATTCAAGAGCCGGCTCGGCGTCCGGATGTTCGTCGTGTACGCGATCATCTACGCCGGCTTCGTGGCGATTAACGTGATCCGTCCCGTCCTTATGGAGAAGACCGTGTTTTTCGGTCTGAACCTCGCCGTGACCTACGGCTTCGGGCTGATCGTGCTCGCCCTCGTCCTCGCGCTCATCTACAACCACAGCTGCGGCCGCGAAGAGGGGATTCAGGGGCGGGCGGCGACGGAAAGGGAGGGATAGGACATGGCGCACACGGCGATCTTCGTGTTCCTCTTCTTCGTTGCCCTCGTGTTGGGCCTCTCGTTCTATTTCGCTCGGAAAGCGCAATCGGCGAGCGGCTATTTCGCCGCCGGCGGGCACATCCACTACACGGTGAACGGCATCGCCTTCGCCGGCGATTACCTTTCCGCCGCCTCCTTCCTCGGCATCTGCGGCATGATCGCCACCGTCGGCTACGACGGCTTCCTCTACTCGATCGGATATCTGGCCGGGTGGATCGTGGCGCTCTTCGTCGTCGCCGAACCGATGAAGCGGCTCGGCAAATACACGTTCACCGACGCGCTGGACGCGAAATTCAACAGCAAGGGGATCCAGCTCGCGGCGGCGCTGAGCACTCTGGTGGTCTCCCTGTTTTATCTGATCCCGCAGATGGTGGGCGCCGGCGTGCTGGTGGAGCCGCTTCTCGGGCTGCCGCACCACGTGGGCGTGATCATGGTCGGCGCGATCGTGATCACCATCGTCGCGACCGCCGGCATGACCTCCACCACTTACGTGCAGTTCCTCAAGGGCGGCATGCTGATCATCTTCTCCCTGATCCTGGTGACGGCGGTGATGGTTCGCGGTCTTTCCACCTCGCCCGACCAGGGGGGAAAGGTCCCCTACCACGAATACAAGACTCTCTCCGGAAAAGTGGAGGGAGACGCGATCAAACTGGACGACCAGTCCTACCACGTTCTTACCCGGACGACCGTGAAGGAGAACGAATTCGTCAAGCTGACCCAGAGCCTGCCGGTCACCCGTGACGAAGACGGCGTCTGGGCCGCACCCTTCAACAACAGCATCGTTCGGATCGACGGGCGGCACGGCGACGAGTTGGACCGTCTCCTGAGCGGCGAGGGGCGGAAGGTGGTTGAGATCGACGGGCAGCGCTTCACCGTGGTCGAGATCAACGGAGCCCAGGTTCTCGCCGTGGACGCCGGCCAGTTCGTCGAGATCGACGGCGTCCGGTTCATGGAAGACGACGGCAGCGTGGTGGTGAAGGTGAACACCTGGTGGAGCCGGGAGAACCTCGGCGGAGACCGGGTCCGTCTGCACGAAACCCAATGGGTCACCATGCGTCCCGACGGCGGCCGCTGGGTGAACGGAGCCCCGTCTTCGGTGGAGAACGAGCTGATGCAGGTGGGGAACATGGAGGTGATCGCCGGCAAGAGCGGCCCCGCCGCCGCGACGGGCGGCGTCGGCCCCTTCAAGTTCCTCTCGCTCCTCGGCGACGAGAGGAGCGTGGTGCGCCGCTGGTCCTCCGTCTCCTTCAACGACGGGCGGGACGAGGTCACCCTCTATCACCCGACCTTCACGGCGGGGAACAAGATCATGCGTCCGGGCCTCAAGTTCAAGGTGGACGGCACGGGAATGGAGAAGCTGAACTTCGTCTCCCTCATGCTCGCCCTCTTCTGCGGCACCGCGGCGCTCCCGCACATCCTGATCCGCTACTACACGGTCCGCAGCACCGCGGATGCGCGCAAATCGACCATCGTGGCGATCGCGGCGATCGGCTTCTTCTATATCCTCACCCTCTACATGGGGCTCGGCGCCATGACCAACGGGGTGATCAATTTACAGGACAACAACATGTCGGGACCGCTCCTGGCGCGTTCCTTCGGCACGTTCCTGTTCGCTGTCATCTCGGCCATCGCCTTCGCCACCGTGCTCGGCACGGTGAGCGGACTGATCGTGGCCGCCTCGGGCGCGGTGGCCCACGATTTCCTCGACCGTTTCGCCGGGCTACGCTACACGGAGAAACAGAAGGTCTACGCCGGCCGGATCGCCGCTTTCAGCGTCGGCCTGATCGCCATCATCCTCGGGATCGTCTTCAAGGGGATGAACGTTTCCTATCTGGTGGGATGGGCTTTCGCGGTCGCCGCGTCTGCGAACCTACCCGCCATCATCATGCTCCTCTTCTGGAAAAAGACCACCGCGAAGGGAATCGTCGCTTCCATCATGATCGGAAGCACGGCGGCGCTCGGGATCATTCTGCTATCGCCGAGCATGTGGGGGCGGTACGGGCTCGACCCGGCGAACGCGCCGATTCCCTTCAGCAATCCGGGGATCATTTCGATCCCGCTCAGTTTCCTCACCTTGGTGATCGTTTCTCTCGTGACGCAGAAGAAGGAAGGAGAGACTGCCTCGGCGTAACTTTCTTGCTTGCTATCAGATGGGGGATTCCCCTAGATTGCGGCCAGGAGGAGGATCTCTAGTCGGAGGTCCCGTGCAGAGGCGTTTCGGGGCAGGCCCCGGAAGGGAGGAACGAATGAGGCGATTCGGATTGATCGCGCTGCTTCTGGTCTGCGTGCCGGCGCTCGTCGCGGCCGGGGATTGCAGTGGATGCAAGAGCGAGATGAAGTTCACACCCTATGGGTTCGTGCGCTTCGACATGATTTACGACAACACGGAAGTGGCGAAGGGGGACTGGCTGCTCTTCGTGCAACCGGGCGAGAGCGCCCAGGCGGAACAGGACGCGCTCACCGCCACCGCCCGCCACACGCGGCTCGGCTTCGACATCTCCAAGGGCGGATGCCCGGAGGAGGGGATGGTCACCGCGAAGATCGAGTTGGACTTCGCCGGCGGATTCCCCAACTCGAGCACCGCGGCGCGCCAGCCGCAGGTGCGCCTGCGCCACGCTTGGATGCAGTACGCCAAGTCGAACTGGGCGCTGCGGTTCGGGCAGGATTGGGCGCTGATCAGCGACCCCTTCCCGGGGACGGCCAACTTCGTGGTCGGCGCCGGCGCGGGCAACCTGTGGATGCGCTATCCCCAGATTCAGTTCATGCAGAAGTTCGATCAGTTCAAATACGCCCTCAGCCTGAACCGGCCGATGGCGGGGAACAACAAGTACGACTCCTTCGCCGGCGGGGATTTCGATCCGGTCGGCGACGGCGAGCGCAGCGGTATGCCCTGGGTGATGGGGCGGGTTTGGGCGATGGTCGACCCGGTCAACATCTCCGTGGGCGGCCACTACGGCCAGGAGCAGATCAACGATCTGAATCTGGCCGCGCATGACATGGACACCTACTCGGTGGTCGGCGCGGTCGTCCTGAAGCAGCCGAAGTTCTCCCTCACGCTGAACGGTTTTTACGGGGAGAACCTGAACCAGTTCTTCGGCGGCGTGTTCCAGGGCTTTGTCCGTTATGACGACAAGGTGGAGAACGTCGTCTCCTTCGGCGGTTGGGGCCAGGTCTCGGTGGACCTGCACGAGAAGTGGAACCTCACCGTCGGCGGCGGCATGGACGACCCGGACGAGGAGGATCTTCCGCCGGAAGCCCGGGACCGCAACGACTGGATCTTCGGCACGCTGACCAGCAAGCTGATCCCCGAGATCGCGATGAAGCTCGGCGTGGACTACATGAAGACCCATTACATGGACGACGCCGCCGGGGACGAGATCGAGGCCGGTGACAACGTGCGCGTCACGTTCCAGACGGTGTACAGCTTCTAGCCATCCGGCGACCTGCCGCCCCTCTTCTCGAGGAGCGGAACGACGGGGCCCGTCCGATTGCGGACGGGCCCCCGCTTTTTGTGCGGGTTTGTCTTCTTCTTTCCCTTCCACCCGCCGGCTCTCCCTTCGGGGCACGGTGTGGGGAAGGAGGACGGACGGGTAATTCTTCTCGGAGTCCGGGGCGCTTGAAATCGGTATCGCTATCGAAATCGTTTTCTCCCTCTCCCGCTTGCGGGAGAGGGTGGGGGTGAGGGTGCCTTTCCTTCCACCCCCGGCTCTTCTTTCGGGGCACGGTCCGGATGCTCTGCATCCTCCCTCTTCTCGCTCGCCGACCCACCTTCGCCCGCCCCGACAAGCTCGACAGATTCTTTTATCACCTCGACGGAGGCGGGCTCCGGTGGGTGCCCGGCGAGTCGAGACGGCCCCGAGAGGGAGACCGGCGGCGGAAGGGAGGGTC
>JAFGGD010000053.1 GCA_016930695.1 Candidatus Eisenbacteria bacterium | reverse complement strand
AATCCCTCTCGGAGTCCGGGGCGTGCCGCCCCCTGGGTGGGTTCGTGATCGCCACGGAGTTTCCACAAGGGTGCGACCTCGCGCGGCAATTCCTCACGCACCTCGAGAGGTGGGGGCCCCCGTCCCGCCCCTTCTCCTCGAAGGATCACGCCGTCCGTCCGGGGAGGAGGCGGAGGGGATGGCGGGAGAGGGTGAGGGTGCCTTTATCGGTATCGGTGTTGCTATCGGTATCGATTTATCCCCTTCCCTAACGGCTCCGGTACCAAATTTTCTACGAGAGGAGCGGAATGCTCCCGGCATCGAAGGACTCTTTTACCGAAAAACCTCCCGGGGCGGACCTCCGCGTTCGGTTACCCGAACAAATGTAGATTTTTCTCGGACGGACAAAAAAACCTTGACCGTGTGTACAAATGTGTAGTACCTTTTGTGCAGGACGGCGGACACGCCGGAAAGGAGTCCCATTTGAGCCCCTCATACGTCCCGCTTCGGATTCACACACGCTTCTCACCACTCCTGTCGGCGATCGAGCCGGAGGAGGCGGTGGAGGCGCTCGCTCGCGCCGGGTTGGGGGCGGCGGCGGTGACCGATCGGAGCGGGCTTTTGGGAGCGGTTCAAGCGACCTCTTTCGCGAGGGAGAGAGGGATCCGGCTGATTCTTGGCGCGGAGGTGGAGGTCCGTTTCCCCATTCCGGGGGAGAGGGAGAGAATGACCGCCCCCTACACGCTCACCCTTCTCGCGGAGAGTGCGGAGGGAAGGGACCGTCTCGGGCGCTTCCTAGAAAGGCTCCACCGGGAGGATCGCGCGCCGGGTTTCGCCGGGATTGCACGCATCGATGAACTGGCGGAGGCGGCCGGCGGGTGGATCGTGATGACGGGGGGGCTGAGTGGGCCGCTTTCCGGCGCCTATGCCGCCGGAAGGGTGGGAGAGGCGCACCGCGCCGCCGGTCTCCTCGCGGAACGTTTCGATCGATCCCGCCTCTATCTGGAGACCTCTCGGACCGGTTCCGCGCGGGAGAGTCTCGTGGAGCCATTTCTGCGTCGCCTGGAATCCCGATATGGAACGCCGCGCATCGCCGCCGATCCGGTCCGCTACCTTAAGGAAGTGGATCGGAACGTGCTCCTACGGATGCGGGAGAGATTCGCGGGGGAAGAGGGGGAGGGGAGGATCGATCCCCTCCGCGTAGAGGGTGCCTCTCATCTGCCGGGATCGGAGGAGATGTCGCTCCGTTACGCGGACGATCCGGAACCTCTCCGTAAGACGTTGGAGATTTCCGAGCGTTGTCTGCGGGAGTGGGAGAACGTTCCCTGGACGGGGGAACGGGGCGCCGAAAGGGACGAGATGATCCGCGTCGGTCTCCGGGAACTGGGGCGTCTCTTTGGAAAGGAGCCGCGTTGGCGGAGGCGGGAAGCGGAGAGACGGTTCTGGAGTGAACTGTGGAGGTTGGAGGAGAGCGGTCTCCTCCCGGCGGCGGTTTATCTGGCCGAGGCCTTCCGAACAGTCCGCAGGAGCGAGCCGGACGCGGAACTTCACACCTCCCTTCTCTCGGGCGGTTTGATCGGACGCCTTTCCGGGCTCCAGCCGGCTGAAATGGGGGGAGAAGAGGTCCTTTCGTCCATCGATTCCTTCGTGTCCGCCGAGAGGGAGGCGCGGATTCTCGTGGAGGCGGATCCCAAGAGCGCTCTCCTTCTCCCCGGGGTTTTAGAGCGGCGATTCCCCGGCGGCGTCCTTCCCGCCCTTCTCCCTGTCACACTCGCGGAGCGTCTCAACGAATCGGAGGCGGGAAAAGCGATCGGCCCATCGGAAAAAGGATCCGGAACGAACCAAAAACCACCCACCCGACAACCCTTCGACGCGAACAATCGAGGGAACCCGAGTCCGGATCCTCTTTTCGGTGGGAATAAAACGACGAGTGCGAATCGATTCGTGGTCGGCTTCCGCAGGGATCGAAAAACGTTGGTGTGGGTCGAGAGAGGGGTCGACCTTTGGCGTTTTGATCCGGAAAGCCGGGGCGCCGCCGAAGCCGTAGGGATCGCGGTTCATGCATCGACCCTTCTCGGAACGCTACGGGAGAGCGGCTCGATTCCAGGAAATGGCGCCGATCCTCTCTATCTATTGCGCGATGGGAAGTGGGCCGGTCTTTTCGAGGGGAGAAGCGCCGCGATGGCGGCCGGAATGCGCCGTTTTCCTCCTCGATCCGTGTCGGACCTCACCGTTCTCTTGGCGGCGGCCGGAGGGAACCGCCAGTTGACCGAACTTTTCGATCGTATCGTTCGGATTCGTGAGGGAGAGAGACAACCCCCTCCTCTCGCCGCCGGGTTGGAAACGATTCTCAGGGAGACGGAAGGAATTCCCTTCTATCAGGAACAGTTGTTGCAGATCATCCGCTCCGTTTCCGGCGGGGGATGGGAGGAAGCGGAAGGGTTGCTCAGGAAAATGCGGGCCGGAAACGGCGCGGATCTGGCGGGAGATCGCTCTCTCTTTTTGCGCCGGGCGGCGGATCGAGGCGCGTCTCCGGCGCGCGCGGCGAGGATCTTCTCGATCCTTCTCGGCCTCGCTCCTCATGCGGCGAGGAGGGCGGATTTCGAAGCGCTCGCCGCGCGGATCGCGCGCGCCGCGGCGCGCAAGAGCGTGGATCCCGTGCGATTCGCCTGCGCTTCGCTGAACGCGGCGGCGTGGCGGAGGGAGACGCTGAGGGAAAGGATGGCGAGCTACCGCAGAGAGGGGATCCGGCTTCTTCCTCTCGATCGAAACCGCAGTGTTTTCGCTTTTCTCGAGGAAGAGGGGGCGGTTCGCATCGGCCTCGTCGCCGTGCCCGGCATGGACGGGGAAAAGGCGGCGCGTTTCGAGAGAGCGCGGGACCGTGAGGGTCCTTTCCTTTCCAACGCCGATCTACTGGAACGCTTGGCGCGCGATCGGTTCCCGAGGGAGGAGCTGCTTCGGCTCGCGCGCGCCTTTCAGGAGAGTGGCGAGAAGGGGGGAACACTGCCCGTCCCCGCGCGCCGACCTCCCGACAGAGGACGTTCCGTCGTTCCCCGTAGGGAGAGTGCGGCCGCGAGGAGGCTCGCCGGAAGAAACGGAGGGGTTCATGGAAAGAGGGCCGATTCGCAAACCGCGTTCCCCTTCCTCGATCGTGCCGAAGGAGTGGGCGGCCGCCGCCGTGCGGCCGTTCCGTCATCCGGAGAGAGAGAGGTGTCATGAAGGAGCTGACCGAGAGACAAAACGAGATCTATGAGTTTCTGGTCGAGCACTACCGAGAAAACGGTTATCCCCCAACGATCCGGGAGATCGGATTCCGCTTCGGGATTCGATCCACCAAGGGGGTGGTGGATCACCTCACCGCTCTGGAGAGAAAAGGGTATATCCGTAGGGGGCTCGGTAAGTCGAGAGCGCTGGAACTGATCCATATCGACCGGGAAGAGGACGCGAACCTGGTTCCCCTCGTCGGCCGAGTCGCGGCGGGCCAGCCTATTCTCGCCGAGGAGAACATTGAAGAGAAAATCGTGGTCGATCCCTCCTTCCGAAAGGGGGGAGACGAGTTTCTTCTCCGCGTCAACGGGGACAGCATGATCGAAGCCCACATCGACGACGGCGATTGGATCCTGGTTCGTCCGGCTTCCGAAGCGAGAAACGGCGAGATCGTCGTGGCGTTGATCGGGGAGGAAGCGACCGTGAAGCGTTTTTATCGCAAGGGAAACCGGATCGAACTCCGGCCGGAGAACCGAACGATGCAACCGATTGCGGTCGATCCCTCCAGCGAAGAGTTCCGAATCGTGGGGAAGGTCGTCGGTCTTTTCAGGCGGTTTTGAGTATCTCGGGTGATCGGCGCGGCTGAGACGTGAGTTTCGCATCGCTTTTCACGGTATCGTCTCTTGGACGAGCGCCCGGCTCTTTCCTCCGCGCTCGTTTCAACCGAACGGTAGTGCTATTTCCGGACTTCTTTTCACGGTCGTTCGGGTTCTTGCGACCATGAAAGCACGGCGGGAAGTTGGAGCGGGCCACAAAGCGATGGCGGTTTTTCCGGGCTTTTTGTGGTCGTTGAGCTTCTCGCGACCATGAAGGCTTAGCGGTGAGGATGGAACGAGCCACGAATCGATAGCCACTCCCACGAGGTTTTCACGGTCGTTCGGCTTCTCGCGACCATGAAGGCACGGCGGTGAAGTTGGAGCGGGCTTCGATAGCCGTGCGGAAGAGGAATGCGAGTCGGGGTTCTGGACGGAAGGTGATGTTTCTTTCAGCGATCGAGTCGCCGTCCGCTCATCCCGCGCGACGGGAACCCTGCTCCTCAAACTCTCCGTAAAGATGGATCAATTTTTTCTCCTCCTCTCCCCAGTGAAGAGTCCGCGCCGCGTCCAGACATCGTTTTCGAAGACGTCCCAGGTGGTCCGGGTCGGCCGCCAAACGGTTCATCGCGCCGGCGAAAGCCTCCGGAGTGCTCGGCTCGACGATCTCTCCCACGCCGTGCTGTTCGATCAACCGCCGCAGTTCGGGGAGATCGGTGGAAAGGACGGGGACGCCCGCCATGATGTACTCGAAGAACTTGTTCGGCAACGCGTAAAGGAAGTTCAGCGACGCGGCGGTGTAGGCGATGAGTCCGATCGTGGCCGACGCGGTGCGCGAGGGGAGATCCTCGATCGGGACGGCGGGTTGGAAAAGGACCCTTTCCGAGACTCCCGTCTCCCGAACAAGGCGCTCCAGTTCTTCACGCATGCGGTCACCGTCGCCGAGGAGGAGAAGTCTACCGCGCGGGACGAAGGCCATCGCTCGGACGAGAGTTTCCAAACCACGCCCCTCCTGCAGATATCCTTGACAGAGGAAGAGAGGCTCCCCGGGTTTCTCCGTGAAGAGAGGACGCGGAGCGGGGGGAGGATGGTAGACGGGACAGTTGCGGATCACGACGGGCCGGAGGATCCCGTACCGTTTACTCAGTTCCTCGGCGATCGGCTCGGATACGGTCACGACCCGCCGGGCGTGCCGGATCAGTCTTCTCTCGAGGGCGGACCAGATCCTCTTCTCCCTCTCCCGGCCGATGAGAAAATGCGTTTCGGTGAAGAGTTCATGGGAATCGTAAACGACCGGTTTCCGGCCGAAGCGGGAAGCGAGAACGGCGGGGAAAAGAGTGTCCAGATCGTGGGCGTGATAGACGTCGGCGTGGGTGGCGCGCGCCGCCCACGCGGCGCGCAGGAAGTACTCGGCGTACCGTCCCTTGGGAGAGGGCCAGCGATGAAGCCGAATCCGCCGGACACGGATCCCCTCCTCGGTGCTCCACTCCGGCGATTTCGTCTCCTCGCGGATCGCGATCAGGGTGACCCGGTGGCCCGCGCCGATCAGGCTCCGCGCCTCCTTCAACACCCGGTGGTCGTTCCGAAAGGTGTGAAAGAGAAACATCGTCACGTTCACGGGGAAGCCCTTTTCCCGTCGTCGCCCACGGGCGCCTCGGCGGCGCGCCGCAGAATCGGTCTCAGGTTGGGAAAAGAGACGATCTCCCGGGCGTTTTCGGCGGAGAACCAGCGGACGTCACGGATCCCCTCTTCGGTGCGCGGTTCGACGGCGCCTTCCCTTTCCGCTTCGATCAGGTAATAGTGCACCGTCTTGAAGACGAGCCGGCCGTCGCCGCAGGGGAAGGTATAGTCCACCCGACCGATCCGGTCGCGTAAGAGGAGAGGCACCGTGATCCCCGTCTCTTCCCGCACCTCCCGGATCGCCGCCCGCCGGCAGGTCTCCCTACGCCGGATCTTCCCTTTGGGGATCTCCCAACGGAGCGCCCCTTTTCGGTCGAACTGGATCAACAGGAGAACGGAACTCGACGGCGTGCCGTGGCGAACCACTCCGCCCGCGCTCACCTGACGGCGCGTAGGCATGCGGAGATTGAGTACGTGCCTCTCGTGGATCTCGCCGTCGATGCGGAAGTGTTCGCCTTCCCGGCGTATCGGAATCCCCTCGTCGGCGAGGTTCGGGCCGCTCAGAACCAGCTGATGGACCTTTTTGTTCCAACGCCGGCGAGCGTGGGCGGAGGAAGCTTCCCAGCGATCGAAGGCGACGACCGAAGCCGTTTGGGGAAAGAGAGAGCCCGTCGCGCCGCGAAGCTTATCCATCCGGTTCTCCGGAACGGGAACGATGAGGAAAGCGGGGACAAAGCCCCCGTTCGGGAAAGACCAATCGCTCACGGTGAAGGACCCTCCGATCCGGCGGCGCTTGTCGGGCGCGATCGCCCCGCCCGCCGCGCAAAGAGAGGGGGGCGCGTGCTCCGGCGGGACTCGCGACCATCCTCACGAACGTACTGAAGCCGGGCGGGAAAGTCAACGAGACGGCCCATCTTGCGGAAGACCGACACCCTCTCTATACTCCGATTCGTCGCGAGGAGGGAAAATGGATTCGGACTGGAAGGTAATCGAAACGGCACGGGTCGGGGATCACGGCATCTTCACCGTCCGAAGAGACCGCGCGGTCTCGCCCCACACGGGATACCAAAAGGACTACTCCATTCTTGAATGCTCCGATTGGGTGAACGTGGTGGCCCGCACCCCCGAGGGGCTCTTCGTCCTGGTCCGGCAATGGCGCGTGGGCGCGCGGCGGTACACCGTGGAGATTCCCGGCGGGGCGGTGGATCGTTCCGACGGCGGCCCCGAAGCGGCGGCTCGGCGGGAGCTTCGGGAAGAGACCGGATACACGGCGGAGCGCTTCCTTCTCCTCGGAACCGTGGAGCCGAATCCCGCTTTCCAGACGAATCGCTGCTACACCTTTCTCGCCGAGAACACCCTTCAGACCGACGAACTCCGTCTCGATCCCGGCGAGGAGATCGACGTGCTTCTCGCCGGCGCCGACGAGATCGACGGCATGGTGGAGAGGGGGGAAATCGGTCATGCCCTCGTGATCGCCGGATGGTTCTGGTATCGGCGATGGCTGCATCGCGCGAGAGAAGGCGGTGAGGAGAAGCCCCGATAATCCCGGCCCCGCGGAGCGCCGCCCGCCACCGGCGTTCTCGTCGATCCGGTCGCGGAGCGGAACAGCCACGAACACGCGGGTGGGTTCAGGGGGCCGGAGTGGCGAACCGACCCACGCATGTCGGGGGATCCTCTTCACGTCTCTCTCCGCTTCCGGACCAAGGGGGTCGCCCGGCCGTAGAAAGAGGGGAAAGAGGGAGGGGAGGGGAAGCCAAGAAACAACTTCAGGAAAACACCACAACATATAATCATATATACAGATATACGTTCCGGCACAAGAACGTGATTGACAATCCTCTTTATCAGCGTGTAGATTGAAGAGTCTGAAGGCTTTTCTGTTAGGTTATGGACCCCTGAGGCGGCGGGTAAACCTCGGTCCGCCGCTTGATCGCCGAAGCCGTGAGTAAGTTACTCTCGGTAAGGCGGGGGGCACTTGGGGTGGAGTGAAGAGAACCATGGATAGCGTGGACAAGAGAGAGCGGGAATCTTATGAGCGGCCGGAGTTGCTCCGACACGGCAGTCTGAAGGAGATCACCTTGCTCTCGCATGACGCCCTCTACGTCGGCAAGGAAGAGACCAGCGCCAAGCAAACCGGCGGTTGATCTGTTATTCGGTCTCGCGGTCTCGTGATAAGATGGGGAAGCCAGCACGGCAAGGCTTCCCCGTTTTTTACGGGCTCGGTTCGGCGGCGGATATCAGGAAGGGAGAGAGTGCGAAGGTGAAAGTCGGTCCCGACACCGTTATCAAACGATCCTCCAACGTCCCGTGGCGAACGATCGAGGGGAAGGGGATTCTCGTCGATCTGGACAGCGGATTTTATTTCAGCTTGAATCGTACAGGGCAAGTGATTTGGGGCGAGATCGACGGCGGCAAACCTCTGTCGGCGATCGCGCGAAAAGTCGTGGATCGGTTCGAGGTGGACGAGGAGACAGCGCTCCGGGATTGCCTGGAGTTGGCGGAGAGGATGCTCGAACAGGGGCTCGTCGTCACCGTTTCCTCCTGACCTCCGGGTTCCCTATGCAGAACCTTTACCTTTCCCTTCTCGGGGAGCGCATCCGGGTCCGTTCCGCCGACTCCACGATCGTGGAGAGAATCCTCGACGTCGCCCATCAGCTGCGCACCGAACCCTTCGACGATCCTCCCGACCTTTCCTTCCGCTTCCACGTCGAAGACGGCGCACGGGACCTCCCCGACTTCGATCGCATGGAGGAACTGGGCGCGTCCCCCTATCATGATTTCTCCCTCTACGGCGCCGGCGAGGAGGGGTGGATCGTGGTGGACGGAAAGTCGATCGCGAGCTATCGACTCGATCGGGGTGAAGTGGAAGGGAGGATTCATCCGGATCATCTGCCGGGCGGATGGGTGATCGGCCACAGGCTCTTTTTCATTCCCCTGCTCGAATGGATGCGCCATCGCGGGCATTATCCGGTGCACGGATCCTGTTTTCGGGTCGACCGGAGATGGGTGGTGGTATCGGGCCCGAGCGGCGCCGGCAAGTCGACGGCCGTGCTTTCGGCCATCGCCGCGGGGGCACCCTTCGTCGCAGACGACACTCTCTTTGTCTCCCTG
This sequence comes from Candidatus Eisenbacteria bacterium, assembly GCA_016930695.1. Classification (NCBI taxonomy): domain Bacteria; phylum Candidatus Eiseniibacteriota; species Candidatus Eiseniibacteriota bacterium. Next base: position 50,717 of record JAFGGD010000053.1, on the reverse strand, counting down.
GAAGAGGAGGCGATCCGGCTCGATTCCTTCCCCGAGTCGGTGAAGGTCGGCAAGGGAACCGCGCGCTTCTTCCCGGAATGGAAGGAACATCTCGTTCCCTCGGGACGCAAATTCCTTCTTCCCGAAGAAAGGCTGCCCGGTCCGGGCCGACGCACCGGCGTCACGCCGAGCCTGCTTCTCTTTCCGGAAATCGTGAACCGGGCGAGAAGCGAATTCGAGCCGCTCCCCCCGCATGAGGCGATGATCCGGCTGATGCCCCAGTCCGTTCTGCCGGCGCGGCGGGACGCGATGGAGAGGCACATCCGGATCCTCTCGCGGTTCGTCGAGAGCGTGCGTTCTTATCGCCTTCTCTTCGGAAGGGACCTACGGCGGCTTCCGGAGAGGATCGCCGGGCTGCAGGAGGCGCCCTCCGGGTGAGAGGCGGGGGAAGGGGGGCCGGTGGGGCGCTTCTCCCCGGGGAGGAAGATCGGATGAACGAGCGCTCAACCGAGGAAACGCCGGCCCGCCTGGAGCGGCTGATCCTCGAGCAGCCTCTCCCCGCTCGCGTGCTCTTCGATCCGGAGAACTTCCCTTTTCTCCTGCGCGCCGCCTGGGAGGCGATCCGCCTACCGGTGTTGCTCTCTTTTCGGCGCGTGGAGGCGCTCTACCCGCCCCCTTCCACGAGCGCCGCGCTCCCCTTCGACGTCGAGAAGGCGGCCATCGCCGTCGCCGTCACGGAGGGTCTTCTGCGCGCGCGCTGGTTCCCCTTCCGAAGAACCTGCTTGCGCCGCGCGCTGATCCTCGCCAATCTGTTGCGCGGGAGCGGCCTCGAAACGGAGATCGGTTTCGGGGTCAGCCCCGAGCGCGCCGATTTGCAGGGGCACGCATGGCTCGTTCTCGGCGGCGAACCGTTCCTGGAGAGGGGAGAGGACCTCGCGGGATACACCTGCGTGTTCACGCTCCCGCGCCGCGAATAACGGGAAGAAGGGTAGGACCGATGCGCAGGCAAAGGGAGGCGGAGTTCCTGCTGGAGTTGCTCCGGAAGAAACCGAATTCGGATCATCTCCGGGAGACGCTCTCCCGGGACCGTTGGTTCGACTGGGATCTTCTCGAGGAACTCCTTTTCTGCTCGCGCACCGTTTCTCTCGCCGCTTCGATTCTGGCGGGCGACGAACCGATCCGTTCCCTTTTCCCCGACGCGCTCGCCGGTCGGATCATCGGCGAAGGAGAGCGCGCCGCGTTTCGTTCCCTGGTCAAGGAGAGCGAGTTCGACGAGGTGACCGGCGCGTTCCGGGCGATGGGGCTTCCGCACATCGTTCTCAAGGGGCTTCCTTTCGGCGCGCGGTATTTCGGCGATCCCGCGCGGCGGGACGTGAGGGACCTGGACCTGCTCATTCCCCCCGAGAGCCTCTCCTTGGGCGAACGGGTACTGCGCCGTCTCGGCTATGACCTGTTCGAGGGAGTGCAGTCGCGGGCATGGTACAGGCGGCATCACTTCCACTTGGTATTCGTGCGCCGTCGCGCCGCTCTGGAGGTTGTGGAGCTTCACTGGAACCTCCTCCCCTTCCCGGTGAATCGGAACGTCGACACGGCGGAACTCTTCCGCAAGGGGAGAGAGATCCCGTTCCGGGGCGGCGAGATCCGCGTGTTGAACCCTCTGGACGAGGCGGTCTTTCTCTGCGCCAGCCTCCGACTCGACCAGTTCACGTCGTTAAAGAGGATCGTCGACCTGGACCGGGTGCTCGAAGAGGGAGGGGAGGTGAACCGCGACGCTCTTTTGGGGCGCGCCCGGGAGTGGTCGATCGAGGAGGAAGCGCGCACGGCGCTCTTCTTCCTGGACAAGTTTCGCGGCGACAAAAGGAGGCTGCGCGAGGCGCCCCCGCGAATCCGCCGTTTCGCCTTCCGTTTCCGTTGGACCGACTTTTTCGGCATCAAGCAGGGACGTGTGGTTCGCCTCCGCCTCTGGTGCGGGTATCATTTCGGATATCGGCGTCCGGCGGTTTTTCTCTTCCGGCTGCTTTTTCCGGACGAGACGTTTCGCGCCGAGGTGTATTTTTCCGAGGAGAGCCGGCCGCCCTTCGGCTCCCGGCTCCGTCGTTTCTTCGCCGGGCTCTACGCTTCGGGCGACCTGATTCTTCACCTGTTGATCGCCTGGTTGCGTGCGCCACGCTGAGAGGGAACTCATGCCGGCCGTCCGGGTCCGAAACCTGACCAAGTGGTACCCGATCCGCCGCGGACTCGGCGAATGGATGCGCGCGCCCTTCCGGCGGTCCCGTCTTCGCGCGCTTCACGAAGTCGGCTTCCAAGTGGAGGAAGGGGAGATCGTCGCCCTCCTCGGCCCGAACGGTTCCGGGAAGTCGACGGTGCTGAAGATCCTCGCCTCGCTGGTTCTTCCCACCGAGGGAAGCGCGGAGGTGCACGGTTTCGACGTGACGCGGAGGAGTCTGGAGACCCGCGGCCGCATCGGCTATTGCATGAGCGAGGAGCGCAGCTTCTACTACCGCCTGACGGGGCGGCAGAACCTCCGCTTCTTCGGACGGCTCCTCGGTCTCCCGCCGGAACGGATCGAGAGAGACCTGGAGGACGCGGCGGAGCTGCTTCGGATCGGCGAGATCGACGACCGTTTCATGACCTATTCCACGGGCACGCGCCAGAAGCTCTCGGTGGCGCGCGCCCTTCTCGGGGGCAGGCCGGTGCTCCTCCTCGACGAGCCGACCCGCGGACTCGACCCTTACACCGCCGGCCGTTTTTTGGAGAGGATCCGTTCCATCTCCCGCGAGACGGGGAGGGCGGTGCTGATCTCCAGCCATGACCTGGGGGCGGTGGATCGAGTGGCGGATCGTCTCGCCTTTCTCCACAAGGGGGAGCTGCTCGCCTGCGGCGAGCCGGAACAGATCCTCGGCCGTTTCGACGTTCCCATCCGTATCGACCTGGAGGTGCGCGGGCCCACGGCGGAATGGACGGAGCGGATCGCCTCTCTCCCGGGCGTGCGGGGTGTCGATCCGCCGGACGGGAGGGAGGGGGAGACGCACGCCTGCCGCGTCCGGGCGGATCGGGAGGGTTTCCGAGCCTCGGCGCTCCTCGAAGCGGTTCGCGCGTCGTGCGATGAGATCCTTCGCATGGAGATGGGCCGGGGTTCGCTGGAGGAGGTTTACCGGCGGTTCGCCGAGGAGGAGGACCGGCGATGAAGATCGCGCGCCCGCTCGCTTTCCTCCGGAAAGACCTGCAGGTAACGACGAGCTACCGGCTCGCCTTCGGCATGCAACTCCTCGGGATCGCATTCACGCTCACCCTTTTTTACTTTTTATCCAAACTGATCGATCAGACGATGAATCCCTATCTCGGGAAGTACGGCGGGGACTATTTCTCTTTCGTGCTGATCGGCGTGGCCCTCTCGAATTACCTCTCCACCGGGCTGAACGCATTCTCCTCGCGGATCCGGGACGAGCAGGTGCTGGGAACGCTCGAGGCGGTCCTCGCGACGCCCACCCGTTTTTCGACCTATCTGCTCTCGTCGGCGATCTGGAGTTTTCTCTGGGCTTCTTTTCAGATTCTGATCTACTTGCTCCTCGGCGTCCTCTTCTTCGGTCTCGAGATGGAGCATCCCAATCTGCCGGCGGCGCTTCTTTTCCTGGGCCTCACGGTGATCGCCTTCTCCAGCCTCGGCATCCTGGCCGCCAGCTTCATCCTGGTGCTGAAGCGCGGGAACCCGGTGAATTGGGTCTTCACTTCCCTCTCCCGGCTGTTGGGGGGCGTCTACTACCCGGTGATGATTCTCCCCGCTTGGCTGCAGAAGGCGGCCTGGGTGATTCCCCTCACTTACGCGCTGGAGGGGATGCGCATGGCGCTCCTGACCGGCGCGGGGATCGGCGAGCTGAAAAAGGAGCTGGCCGCCCTCTTGATCTTCACCGCCGCCGCCCTGCTTCTCGGCATTCTCTCGGCGCGCTTCGCCATACGGAAGGCCCGGCAGGACGGCACCCTCGGCCAGTACTGAGCCTTCGGAAGACGAAGGCCTCCCCGGAATCCCGCGATCAGGGGACCAGAACGACCTTGCGAGTAAAAGTCTCCGCGGGGGAGCGGAAGAGGACGAAGTAGGCGCCCGGAGAAACGGAGCGGCCGTTGACGTCCCGCCCGTCCCAATTCCGGTCGTATTCGCCGGGGGAGCGGTGGCCGTTTTCGAGCACGGCGATCCTCTCGCCGCGGACGTTGTAGACGCCGAGCCAGACGGAGCCGCCGGGGGCGGCCACCCGGTAACGGATCGAGGCGCTGCTCCGGAACGGGTTGGGGCGGGCCGGGAAGAGGGCGAAATCGACGGGCGCGTCGGTCCCACCGCCGTCGTCCGGATCCAAGCCCGGTTCCTCATCGTCGTCCGTGTCGAGATGGAACTCGATGGGCGCCTCGCATCGGTCCGTGACGACGCCGGAGGAGCGGAGCGTGCGGAAGAGAGAATGACCGCCGGCGAAGTCGTCCATTTCGACGCCGCAGAAGCGCACCTCTAAAAGAATATCGCCGGCGGGGCGGTGCGCGCCGACGGTGTCCACCACGAACAGGCGAATCTCTTCCTTCCCGCTCGGGAGCCGATAGACCGCGGGACCCTTCCAGTGAATTCCCGCGACCGGGTCGACGGGATAGACGCCGCCCGTGGGATTGGGAAGGGAGATCTCCAACGCCCTGAGGGAGTCGATGCTTCCCGCGTAGAGGCTGAGCAGGGTGGAGGTCGACCCGGCCGCGCAGGACGGATCGAACTCTTCCCGACCGATCCAAAGGGGGAGCTCGCCGGGCCAGGTTCCTTCGGCCGGCGGGTCGCCGCACCCTTCGCCCCATGCGGCGGCGAGCGCCTCCATGTCGAAGAGATCCGTCGTGCCGTTCCCGTCCAGATCGGAACGGAAGGAGCCGCCCGACGCCCGGTCGGCGAGGAGAAGCGCCGCGTCCTCGAGTCCGGCGCGGAGATCGCCGTTCGGGTCCGCCGTGGCGATCGCCGCCGTGTCGGCGACGGAAAAACGCGCGAGGGAGGAGGTCGCCTCGATCGCGAAAGATCCCCAACCGCCCGCGCCGCCCGCGGGGAGGGCGATCTCGGCGGGGAGAGGGACGTGGAGGTCGAAGGTTTCCGCCTCGCCGCCGCAGAAGAGGAGCGTCGGATCGAGGGGGCGGAAGGTGACTTGGAGAGACTCGGGCCCGATGGCCGGGAAGGGATCCCCGAGGGAGTCGTGCGGGGTGACCGTGAAGCGGATGGAGTCGGCGCGCGCGCCCTCCGGGCCGTCGGCGCGGGCGTCCGTCACGACGATTCGGTAGAGGGCCGTTTCCACGGGACCGGGATCTACCGGCCCGCGCACGGTGACCCAAGCGGTGTCCGCGGCGTCGCCTCGGGTCGCCGTCACCCGCGCCCTCCCCGGCGCGATCGCGGTGAAGAGACCTCCGCCGTCGATCGATCCCACGGAGTCCGTCCCCGCCCAGGCCACGGATGTGTCGATCGGGTTGCCGAGCCGGTCGGTCACCACGGCGTGGAAAAGGATCGTCGAGTCCGGTTCCGTTTCGGCCTCTCGAGGATCGATGGCGACCGCCGCCGGCGCGCCGGGGGTCACGGTGACGGTGGTCGTTTCCCGGTGGGCTCCCGCGTCGGCGATCACGAGCGCTTCGCCGGCGAGGAGAGGGGTGAAGACGCCCGAATCGTTCAGCGCCCCCGCGCCTCCTTCGAGGATCCAATCGGGGAAGACGGCGAGGGTCTCTCCGGAGCAGGAGACGCCCCGCATCGTGAAGAGAAGGGTCGAATCGGCCGAAACGGTCGGGCGACTCGGCTCGAGGATCCAGGAGACGACGGCGGAGGAGAGGACCCGCAAGGGAACCGAGTCGCGGACCGCGCCGCATGCGGCGCGCACCCACCCTTCGCCGACGGCGACGGGGCGGAGGAGACCGGCGGAGTCGATCGCCGCGACCCCGTCCGTGACGGACCAGAGCACCGTCCCCCCGGTCGGATTCCCCTTGAGATCGAAAAGATCGCAGGTAAAAGAGATGGAGTCGCAGAGTCCCATCGCCGGGGAGCGGGGCTCGATCCGCGCGAGAGCCGGCGCGCCGGGCGCGATCCGGAGGGGGGAGCGCGCTTCGAGGGCGCCGAGCGTCGCGATCACGAAGGTCGAGCCGGGGCGTTCCGGCTCGAGATGCCCGGCGGAGTCGATGGACGCGATCGTGTCCTCCACGGACCAGGCGACGGCGGTGTCGATCGGGTTCCCCAGGCCGTCCCATGCCCACGCCTCGTAAAGGGCCGAGTCGTCCGTGGTGACGGCGAGACTCTCCGGCAGGACGAGGAGCGATTCCGGGTCGCCCGCCGTGATCCGGATCGTCGCGTACGCCTCCAGATCCGCCACCGAGGCCGCCACGGAGAGCGAACCGGGGCGGAGGGCGAGGAAGAGCCCGCCCCCGTCCACGACGCCGATCGAATCGACGGCGCTCCATATCGGCTCCACCTCGACGCTGTTCCCCGCCTGGTCCCATCCCTCGGCGTCGAATCGGAGGGTGTCCCCCGCCTGAAGGATCGCATAGGGGGGCTCCACGCTGAGCTCGGCGGGCGGGCCGAAGTCGCAGAGGACCGCGAGCCCGTCGCCGTCCCCGGGTATGCCGTTTCCGTTTCCCGGCGGGAGCCAGAGCGTTTCGCCGGGTGCCGAGGAGTGTTCCACCGAGACCGAGAAGAGGAGCGAGTCCGGCCGCGGGAGGGAGGGAGTGCCGAGGAGCAGGCGGAAGTGGACCGGTTCCGGTCCGTCGGCGGTCTGGGCGAGCGCGATCCGGACCACGTTCTCTTCGCGGGAGGCGGCCGCGGTGAGGGGGGCGCCCTCCCTCTCCGCGCCGGCGAAGGAGAGGAAGGCGATTCCCGCGGGGAGGAACAGGTCGGCGCGGTCCCATCCCGATCCCTTCCCGCTCGTGTCCTCCACGGCGACCGAGAGTGTGCAGTAGAGCGCCGGCGTGTTCACGATCCAGAAGGCGGGGTGCACCTCGGCGGCGCCTCCGTCGGCGACGCGCGGGTCCGAGAGGAGGAAGGGGGCGCTCGTCACCGTGTCGCTGAGGCCGGAGGTGTCGGCGGCGGTGAGATGGAAGACGCAGCTCTCCCCCGCCTCCCCGTCCACGGTCCACCAGGTGAGTGAATCGCTTCTCCCGAAGAGATCGATCCTCTCCGGGAAGGTGGCGCCTCCGTCGCGGGAGAGGCGCAGTTCCACCTCGAGAGGGGCGGCCCCGTTGGGGTCCTCCGCGCTCCAGCGGATCGGGATCGCCTCGCCGGGGACCGCCGTCTCCGGCGTCTCCCCGTGAAAAGCGACGTGGGGGCGCAGATCGAAGATCCCCCGCTCCAGCTGCGGGTAGACCCGCACCCTTCCGCCCGTGTACTCGCGGACGAAACGATCCAGCCCGTTCGCGGTGTCCCGCACCGCCTCTCCCGTCGGCGTTCCCAGGTGGGTCCGGAGCGTGTCGTACAGGTCGAACCACCAGAGGGTCGAACGGATGATTGGCACGGGGTCGTCCTTCCAATCGACCGTGTTCCCCCATCCGGTCATCGTGTACCAGCCGTCGCCGAGCAATGCCGAACCGAGCGTAAATCGAAGATATTGAGGTAACATTGGGTGCGGATAAGGCTCGTCCTTCGTGGATAGGCGGTACGGATCATAATCGTGTGGAGAGACGCAATTGAGTGTGAATCCACCGGAGAGACGGCGTGGTTGATCCGAGTAGTCCTCCTGACAAGACAGGTAGCCTTTTTTCGAATTAAGCATACTCCCTTCCCACCCCACACCATATTCGAATGGAAACTCTTCAACATAGCGACCGTTCAACCACTGGTACGCTTCGAGGGGTGGGGCTCCGTTAAACGTAATTAATCGTTCCGGTCCGAGTTGTCTTCGTAGCGTGGTCGTGAATGTGTCAACGCCCGCACTCCATGCCTCGAGAAGATCCTCGCGATTATCCGGAATACCGTCTTGATTGGTGTCGATAGAATCCAAGCCGGGGAGCGCACGCTCCAACATATTATTCATATAGTAAACACTGCTGACGATTGCATCTAACCGTATCCCGTCAAGGACATCGGCGTTTTCCATAAAAAGGGAATCGGCGATGAATCGTGCATAGGCCCTGGCCATGTCGTTATGGATATAGTTGAGCCTACCGTTGTCACATGTCATCTCTACGCTCTCTTGGCGGACCAAGTCCCCGTCTACGTCCCGCAAAAGCCAGTCATCGTCGTGTTCCGCCAGCAACGCGTCCCATTCGGCCTTTCCCGGCAGGTCTTGATTGCCCCAATTCGAACAATAGAAGCTGCATACCACGTAGAGCAGAACGACGAGATCGGGATTTCTTTCCCGAAGAACCCGCAGGGAGTCGATGTAACCTTTCTCTCCGTCCAGGGCCCACGTGCCTATTTCGATGATGTCAAAACGGTTCATGCGTGTAAAATCGGATTCCTCCAAGCGGAATTTCAGAGAGCCGTATATCAGTGGATATCGATCCATGGGGGGGACACGAGCGGAATCGGCGCTACAGGGAGAGGCGAGGGATAGCAATAGAATCCATAGAAGTCCAAACAGGAAGAGCGGACGAACACCACGATCGAGCAGTCGCGCACCTAGGCGAGAAAAATCGCATTTTGCGGAAATCGATGTCGACCGGCGCGACCGCCGGAATCGAAACATATTGTGTTCCAACACGTTTGCTTTGTCCTGCTCTTGGGGGGGTCCGTGATGACTCTTCGTCGCAAGAAATAAGCCACTTACGGATCGTGGTGTGCGTAGAAAAGAGCGGGGTGAGAGGGGAGTCGAAAAGCTGTCTTTAAAGCGAGTTAGGAAAACCGTATACTGTTTCGCATTGGGGGTGTTTGATGCGAAATCGCCTGGATTGGCTAATAGCCGCCCTTTTGGGAGCCCTGTCGGGAGTTGTTGTCGGTATACTATGGACCCTTCTATTCAACCCCCGTTTGCTCATCGCTTACTCCATATCCACTTCGGTATACGGATTGATCGGAGGCATATGCGCCGCGCTCACCGCCATCGTATTTTCTAAGTTTCTTTCGGAGAGATGGACCATAAGGATAGCCGGCGGGGGATGGGCGGCCGTCTTTATCGGTCTTGCTTTGGGCTATTGGTTGAACAAGTGGTTTCTTGCCGGGGAACCCTTTCGCACTCCGAAAAGCCTCGCTTGGGATTCGGTGGTTTTGCTCGTCTCGATACTATCGGGCTTTGGCCTCGCGTTTCCTTTCTCGAGAATGATGGAAAAACGAGACGTAATCGGAAGGAGAAGGCTGCGGAACCGGCTTCTCGTCACGATCTGCCTGGTGCTGGGAATACCGTTGTGTACCGTTCCCCTAATCCTCTCCGGGCACGAAAGGGACGGCGCTTCCCGCGCGACCGATAAGATGCCCTCTGTGCTCCTTATATCAATTGATGCTCTGCGGGCGGATCATCTCGGGTGCTACGGCCACTCTCGTTCGGTTTCTCCACGCGTGGATCGGCTTGCCAAGGAAGGAGCCCAGTTTTTGCAGGCCTTTTGTCCCGTACCTTCGACGGGACCATCGCACGCCACGATGCTCGCGGGTATAGCACCGCAAACCCACGGAGTTCGTGAGAACGCTTACACATTAAGTGATACATTCTTCACCATTGCGGAAATGCTGCGTGATGAAGGCTACGAAACGGCTGGTTTCGTAACCAATCCATTGATCGGGACACGCTTCGGTTTCAGTCAGGGTTTCGATACCTACGTGGAATCAGGCCACGTAGAAAAGATAACGTCTTGGAAATCGGGACTCCTTCTCCAAACACTCTTGGCGAAGGAAATATACGATAAACTCGCGTATCAGTATCTTGGGGCAAAGGATCAGACTCTTCTCTGTTTGGAAAAGTGGATGAAGCGACGGAAGGACAAACCGTTTTTCATATTTCTGCACCTGCTCGACCCGCACACACCCTACACGCCTCTGGAGCCTTTTCTACGCATGTTTCCAGCGGAACCGATACGTGACAGGGATCTACTCTGGATTCTTCAAGGGAAAGACGAAGAATTACTGGCCAGAAATATATCGCAGTACGATGGTGAAGTCGCGCAGACGGATCGGAAAATCAATTCTCTTTTCCGGTTTCTCGAGGACCGCGGCTTAATGGAGAACCTCATCATTGTCTATACGGCCGACCACGGGGAGAATCTTGGTGACCACGAGCCCTATTTCGCGCACCACGATGTTTTCGATTCCGGTTTGCAGGTTCCTTTGATTATACGATGGCCAAGAAGAATCGACTCCGGAATGCTCATAGAGGAAATGGTTGAGAACCGCGATATCGTACCCACCGTTCTCTCCATGGTTGGACTGAAGGTGCCGGCATGTGTAGAGGGGAAAGATCTGACCCCATTATTCGATGGCTTGCGGGCGCCGCCGAGACCATATGTAATTGCAAACTCGGGTAAGCGATACGGACTGAGGAACACCGAGTGGAAGGCCGTGTACGACTTTGCTTCGAATGAATCTTTCCTGTTCGATATAAGGAACGACCCGGGAGAGAGAGAAGATCGAGCCGGAACCGAAAATGACCAGGCCGAGGCCTTGATTCATACTCTTCGGGGCGAAGTGAAACGTCTCGAGAAGGGGGACTATATCTCCATCGAGGAGGATTCGAAGATGGAGGAGATGGATCGGGCTATGCGCGAGCGCCTGCGGGCTCTCGGATACCTCGACTAGCGAATTGGTCCTCTCTCGTCGTTTCCGCTTGGACGGAAGAGTGATCCCGATTATACATCTAGGTAAAGGCTGTTTTGGAACGAATCTGTCCGGCTCTTTTCCTTGCGGACGTTTCGCTTCTTGACTCACGACGGGAGATGAAAGTGACCGAGCAGAGAGAGAGTATCGCGAATGAACCGGAGGAGGATCGGGCGGGGCGTACCTGGCCCTTCCTTCTCGCCATGGGCGCGGCCGCGGGCGCGGCCGGGGCGCTGCTCCAGCTCCGTATGCTACGTTTCGGCGGCGTCGGCGCGGACCAGGCGCTTCTCTTCTGGGGGTTCTTCCTCATCGCGGGCGTCCTCCTCACCCTGATCGGCGGCGCGCTCGTCCGGCTCGTGTTCGCCCGCGAGAACGTTTCCCGGGCGCTCCGGGTCGGCGCGGCCCTCGTCGTGCCGGTGGTCGTCCTGGCGATCTTCCTCCCCTGGAACCGGCAGCCGCGTCCCAACGTGCTCCTCCTCGTCACCGACGCCACCCGAGCGGATCACCTCTCCGTCTACGGCTACGACCGCGACACCACCCCCTTCCTCCGGGAAATGCCGTCGATCCGTTTCACCAACATGGTTTCCACCGGCTCGCACACCATCGTGACCACCCCCTGCATTCTCGCCTCCTGCTACCCGAGCGAGCACGGGATCCGGGGGTATTCCGACGTGCTCTCCGACCGCTTCACGCTGATCTCGGAGTATCTGAAAGGGGCGGGTTACGCCACCTACGCCTACGCCACCAATCCGCACATCCGCCCGGGGGTCGGTTTCGGCCAGGGGTTCGATACCTTCGGGCACGACCCGGGCTGGCGGAACACGCCGGCGGGAATGGTAAACGACAAGTTCCTGGAGTGGCTCGACAACCAAACGGTGCGGCCCTTCTTCGCTTTTCATTTCTACGTGGACCCCCACAATCCCTATCTCTCTCCCCCCGAGTTCCAGCGCCTCTTCGATCCGGAGTGGGAGAGCGGGCCGGTGAGCGATTGGAAGCACGAGCTGGGCGAGCCGGAGCCGCGTACCCTCTTCAACCTTCTCGCCCAGTACGACGGCTCCATCGCCTATTGGGACGCGGAGCTTCGCCGGTTGGTCGGCGAGTTGGAGAGAAGGGGCGAGTATCGAAACACCCTTCTGGTCTACACCTCCGATCACGGCGAGGAATTCTGGGAACACGGTGAGTGGGGGCACCAGAGAACGCTTTTCGAGGAATCGATCCACGTGCCCCTGATTCTATCGATCCCCTCTCCGGTCCGTTTCCCGCCGTTGGGCCGCACATCCCGGACGGTGGAGGAGGTCGCCTCCAGCGTGGACATCGTTCCCACGATCCTCGACATCGTCCGGATCGAACCGGACGGGAACGTGCGCGGTTCGAGCCTTCTCCGCCTCGCCCTCGGAGGCAGAGAGTCGGGTCCGGAGCGGCGCGCCTACTGCGAGGAGATCCTCAACCAATACGGGCCGTACGATATGCGGGGCCTGCGCTCGAAGGACCGGAAATACGTGATGACTTTTACGTATGAAGGGGCCAGGGATCTGGACGACGGCTTCTACGACCTCCTCCGGGACCCGGAGGAGACCCGGAACGCCATCCGGGACCTGGCCGAAGAGGCGGCGGAGCACCGGAAGATGCTCGCCGCTTTGGTCCGGGAGATCTCCGGGCGCGCGCCGGCCCGCGTGGACACCGTGGAGATCGATCCCGCCACTCGGGAGGGGCTCCGTGCCCTCGGTTACCTGAACTGATCGGAGGCGGCGCTTCTTCCGCCCGCAATCGTTTCCGCCGGTCCGGGGCGGCCGTCTTTCGCGAAAACCGGAAAAAAGAATTCGGCGGTGAGCCCCGAGGGGCTCACCGCCTTTCGGCGAGGGGGGGGGACGGGACGGAGAGAAACTAGATCGCGCCGCCCAAGTAGGCCCACCGGGTGGCCCAGCGATAGAGAAGGAGCAGTTGGTACCAGAAGAGATTGTTGGCCCAACTCACCGTTCCCCGGTTCTCCTGAATACCGGTGGACTGGTCTCCCAGGACGGAGCTGTGATGCGAATTCGGCTGCGCGTCCCGCACGCTCGGCATCTGGCCCGCGAATACGGTGTAGGGAACCAAAAGCAGCACGAGCATGACGAGAGCGATCGTTTTCTTCATCGGTCGTTACCTCCTCTTGACCACATGGTGCGAATCCCGTTGATTCGAGGTTGTACACGGCTCCAACGCAAGGCGCGTGCCAAGGAGAGAAGCGCCGGAGGGCGATTTCTGAATCGATGATCCTTGAAGCGGTTGCGCGCGTGGTCCGCCGCCGCCGCCGCCGGGGACCCCGGGCGGCTGTTCATTTGTTGGGCGTTCGACCCGAATCGTATATCTTTTGAACAGCCTTTTTCGCAGATGGGAGGGGGGCGTTTTGCAGAAAGCGATGGATCGGCGGTCCGAGCGGCCGAATGACGGAGCGCCGCCGCCGGGGGTCCTCGTCGAGGATGTCCCGGTCTCTTCCCGGGCGGGCCGGGCCGGTTTTCGCGCCGGGGACCGCCTTCTCGAGGTGAACGGACGCCCCGTGGAGGATCACCTGGATGTGCGTTTTCACGCCGCCCTCGGCGATTGGGAAGCGGTCGTGGACCGCGAGGGGAAGAGGATCCGTGTGCGGGTCCCCGAGGGTCCCGACCCCCTCGGAGGCCTGGTGCTGGAGGAGTTCCGGCCGAGAACCTGCGGCAATCGCTGCATCTTCTGCTTCGTCGACCAGCTCCCTCCCGGCGTACGCCCCTCGCTCCTCGTGAAGGACGAGGACATCCGGCTCTCCTTTCTGCATGGCAACTACACCACGCTTTCCACCATCCGGGATCGCGAGATCGAGAGGATTCTGGAACAGCGGCTTTCCCCTCTTTACGTTTCGGTGCACGCCGTGGACGAGGAGGTTCGCGCCCTTCTCCTCGGAGTCCGGCCCCGGCGGCCCCTTCTCCCGGTTCTGGAGAGGTTGCTGGCGGGGGGGATCGAGGTGTGGGGGCAGGTGGTGCTCTGCCCCGGCATCAACGACGGCCCCGTGCTCGAGGACACGGTCCGGAGGCTCGCCGCGCTCCATCCGGGTTTCCGCGGCGTCGCCGTCGTCCCGCTCGGTCTCTCCGGCCATCGGCGCGAGGACGACCGCCTGCATCCGGTAACGCCGGACGCCGCACGCGCCGTGCTCGAGACGATCGACCGGCTCCGAAAGGAGATAATGCCCCGTCTGGGGACCCGCTTCGTCTTCCCCGCCGACGAGTTTCTTCTTCTGACGGGGACGCCGATTCCTCCGGCCGATGCGTACGAGGATTTCGGCATGCTCGAGGACGGCGTGGGCATGGTCCGCGATTTTCTGGATCGCTTCGACGACGCCGTCGATGGGGTGTCCCCCGGGGACGGCCCGGCGATCCGGGAGTTGGCGGTGGTGAGCGGAACGCTCTTCGCCCCGGTGTTGGAGCCCCTCCTCCGGCGGGCGGAGAGGGGGACCGGCGCCCGCGTTTTTTCGATCCCCGCGCCGAACGGTTTTCTGGGCGGAGGCGTCACCGTCGCCGGTCTTCTCGCCGGGCGGGACGTGGCGCGCGCCCTGGCCGCGGCGGGGGTCCGCGGAGACGCGGCGATCCCCGCCGAAGCGATCTCCCGCTCGGTGGGGCTCTTCCTGGACGACTGGACGCCGGAGCGGACGGCCGCGGAGGCGGGAGTGGAAAGACTCCACATCCTCCACGGCCCGGAAGACCTGATCCGTCTCCTTCGGGAGGGGCGCGTTTCGGAGGAAGGGGCGGGGAGCTACCCGGCCTGAACCGACCGGGACACGGCGTTTTTTCCGGTTGTCGCTCCGGGCTTCGAGGAGTACCGTACAAGAGAATCTTCCTCAGTACCGCGCTGGATAGACACCCGATTCCTTACTGGAGGGTTTTTACTGCGATGCGTATCGGAATTCTTACGGGCGGAGGCGACTGTCCCGGTCTTAACGCGGTCATCCGCGCCGTGACCCGGACCGCCATGGTCCGCTACGGCGACACCGTTATGGGCATCAAGAACGGCTGGAAGGGTTTGGTGAGCGGCGATCTGGAGGTGTTGGATCTTCCCCGGGTTTCGGGGATCCTCCCTCGGGGAGGGACGATCCTGGGGACCTCCCGGACCAACCCTCTGAAGAACCCGGAGCTGATGGTCGAGATCAAGGCGAACATCAAGAAGCACGAGCTGGAGGCGGTCATCGCCACGGGCGGCGACGACACCCTCTCGGTCTGCCTCGGTCTCGCCAAGGACGGTGTCCCCGCGGTCGGCGTTCCCAAGACGATCGACAACGACATCAACGGCACGGATTACACATTCGGTTTC
Source organism: Candidatus Eisenbacteria bacterium (assembly GCA_016930695.1). NCBI lineage: Bacteria > Candidatus Eiseniibacteriota > Candidatus Eiseniibacteriota bacterium. The sequence continues at coordinate 35,701 of JAFGGD010000053.1, read as the reverse complement.
AACACGGCGACGCAGATCGTCTGCGAGGCCATCGATCGGCTCCACACCACCGCCGAGTCGCACCACCGAATCATGGTCGTCGAGGTGATGGGGCGCCACACCGGTTGGATCGCCGTGATGGCCGGATTGGCCGGCGGCGCCGACGCGATCCTGATCCCCGAGGTTCCCTACGACATCGACGAGCTCTGCCGGAACCTGGGAGAGCGCCACAAGAGCAAGAGCTTCTCCATCGTGGTGATCGCCGAGGGAGCCCGCGCCAAAGGGCAGGACCACTACACCGTCCAATCCGACATGGTGGACGAGTTCGGTCATGTCCGCCTCGGAGGCGTCGGTTCGGTGGTGGCCCGGCAGATCGAGGAGAAGACGGGCATCCAGACGCGCGTGACCATGCTCGGCTACATCCAGCGGGGGGGGACGCCCACCGCCTACGACAGGATTCTGGGTACCCGCTTCGGCGTGGCCGCCGTCGAGGCGGTGCATGACGGTTGTTTCGGTAAAATGGTCGCCCTTCGCGGCGAGGAGATCAAGCTGGTTCCCCTCGAGGACGCGGTTCACGCGCCCAAGAAGGTGGACATGGAGTTCTACCGGATGGCGGAGGTTTTCTTCGGGTAAACCGCGCCGTCGCCAAGGAACGATCATCGAACCGGGGAGGATCGATCTCCCCGGTTTTTGTTTTCCCCGCCCCCTCCTCGGCGGCCGCCGCCGGGGGAACACGCCCTTCGACTCGGCCGGTTTCCTTCCGTCCCTTCCCTTTTTTTTTGATCCCCGCAGGGAACCGATGCGTCAATATTGTGTAAGCACTTACATAAATGTCGGGAAAGGAGAGAATCGTGGTCTCCGGGAGAAAAGACTACTTCGGGCATCTGGGGACACTCGGCCTGGCGAGCCGGCTCCGGCGTCTCAGCGACCGCCTCTACGGGGACGCGGCGCGACTCTACCGGGAAACGGGCATTCCGATGGAGCCCCGTTGGTTTCCTCTTCTCATGCTTCTGGCCGAGGAGGGAGAGATGGCCGTCGTCGGAGCGGCGGACCGTCTGGGAATGACGCATCCGGCGGTGCACCAGATCGCCGCGGCCGCCGCGCGGGGAGGACTGATCCGTTCGCGCAAAGATCGGCGGGACGAACGGCGTCGGCTCCTGTCGCTCACCGCCCGGGGGCGCCGGGTGTTGGAGGAGCTCCGCCCGATCCGGGAGAAGATCCGGAAGGGGACCGAGGAGATCCTCGGAGACGCCGGGGTCGACCTGATCGGCGCTCTCGCGCGGGTCGAGGAGGCGCTCGAAGGGGAGGATCTCCGTGAACGGATCCAGGGGGGCGCGGGGGCGCGCGAGGCGGAGATCGTTTCCTATCGCCCCGCCTACAAAAAGCACTTCCGCCGGCTGAACCGGGAATGGTTGGAGAAGAGCTTCGCCGTGGAGCCGGAGGACGAGCGGATCCTGGACGATCCGAGCGGGCGGATCCTGCGGAAGGGGGGGGAGGTGCTCTTCGCTCGCCTGCGCGGCGAGATCGTCGGAACGGTCGCTCTCATCCGCGTGGACGACGGAACCTTCGAGATCGCGAAGATGGCGGTGGACGGGGCGGCGCGCCGGCGGGGGATCGGAAGGGCGCTCGCTTTGGAGGCGATCGATCGCGCGAAACGGCGCGGCGCGCGACGGGTGATTCTCTTTACGAGCCGCCGGCTTCGCGGCGCGCTCCTCCTCTACCGGTCTCTCGGGTTCGTTCTCACGAGCCGGGAGAGGGAGAACCGGGAGCGGTTCGCGAGGCCGACCATCGGCATGACCTTGACGCTGGAAGGGGCGCCGCCGCGCCGGGGACGAAGGGGCGGCGCGAGGAGAGAGAAGGAAGAAGAAGCGGAGGAGAAGAGAGGATGAAACAGAGAGGGTTTCTGTTGTTGCTGTGCGTGTTGGTCGCGGCGTCGTCGCCCGTCCGCTCGCGGGCACAGATCCGTATCAACCCCGGGGACACCGCCTTTCCCGTCGACGCGCGGACGCGGGCGGCGGTGATCGATTCGGTCTGCGCCGCTCTGGAGAGGATCTATGTCTTCCCGGACGCTGCGGAGAAAATGGCGGGCGCGCTCCGGGAGAATCTGCGCCTCGGCAAATACGAGGGCGTGGACCGCCTCTTCGATTTCACCCAGGCGGTCACACGGGACCTGCAGGAGGCGCACCGCGATCCCCACCTGGCCGTTTTCTACTCGCCTCCCGGACAGGTGCTCCTCTTCGGCGCGGAGGAGACGGATGAGGAGCGGGAGGCGCAACGGGAGAAGCTCGCCCGGGAGAACTATTGGTTCCGAAAAGCGGAGATCCTCGCGGGAAACGTGGGCTATCTCCGCTTCGATGGATTCGCGGACGCCGTCTTCTCCGGGCCGACGGCGGCGGCGGCGATGGGCTTTCTCGCCGGCTGCGACGCCCTCGTCATCGATCTCCGGTGGAACGGCGGCGGCTCTCCTTCGCTGATCCAATTCATAATGGGTTATCTTATGGAGGAGCCGACCCATCTGAACACCTTTTACAGGCGGAGGGAGAACGATTATCAGCAGTTCTGGTCCGCCCCCTGGGTGCCCGGTCCATCGATGGCGGGGACGGATCTTTACGTGCTCGTCGGCGAGAGGACCGGGTCGGCGGCGGAGGAGTTCGCCTACAACGTGCAGGCGCTCGAGCGTGGGACTCTCGTGGGCGGCGTCACCTGGGGGGGCGCGCATCCGGTGGAGACGGTCGTTTGGCCCGACCTGCGCGTGGTCTGTAATGTTCCCTATGGGCGGGCGATCAACCCGATCACCGGCTCGAACTGGGAAGGAACGGGCGTGCAACCGGACGAGATGGTCGATCCGGGGAGGGACGCGCTCGACGTCGCCTACCGGATGGCGCTTCGCGGGATCCGAGAGAGGACGGAGGACCCCGCCCCGGCGGCGCGGCTCGATTGGGTGATCGCCGGACTGGACGCCGAGCTGGAGGGGACGGCGCCCGATCCCGCGCGCTTCGCCGGTTACGCCGGTCTCTACGGGGAGCGGAAAATCACTTTCGATGGAAACGATCTCTGGTATCAGAGGGGAGAGATGCCTCGCCGGCGTCTGCTCCCCCTCACCGACACGCTCTTCGGACTGGAGGGAGTCGAGTTCTTCCGCCTCGAATTGGTGCTCGAGCCGACGACAGGTCGACCGACCAAACTGATCGGCCGCTATGAAGACGGACGGACCGACGAGTCGGCGCGTACCGTCGAACCCTGATCCGCTCCTTCCTCCCGTTTTCGGGGCGCGGCCCCCGCGAGCCGCGCCCCGAAAACTTCACTGAACACATTGTAATAAAATAGGATAAGAAAATTGTCAAGCCGGCTTGACAATTGGCGCGCCTCTCTCTATACTGTAAAGTGCGCTTGACAATCGGAGGAAAAATGGGAGATCGAGTGAGTAATCGCATTCGGGAGGCGCGAATGGATCGGGGGATGACCCAGGAGGATCTCGCCGCGGCCGTCGGCGTCTCCCGGCAGAGCATCATCTCCATCGAGCGAGGGAAGTACACGCCGAGCCTGGCGCTGGCGCTCCGCATGGCCGCGTTTTTCCACCGCTCCACCGACGAGCTGTTCTATCGGGAGGAAGAAGACCGTGATCGATGAACGTTTCCTGATGCACCGCCTGAAATCGACCAGCCTGGCCGCCGTGGTCGGCGGCGTAGGGATGGGGGGGTGGGCGCTCTACAACCTGTACGGAAGACACGTCATGCGGTGGGATCTGATGATCATTCTGCTCGCCATGGCGATCGTGAAAATCGGCGCTTTGCTTTATTACCGAAGGAATAATTGACGGGACGAGATCCCGAACGAGGTGATGACCATGCTGCTTCGACGACATCTCCGTGATCCGCGGCGGCGGATCGCCGCCGGCCAGCTCAGCCTGGCCATCGGCCTGTTGCTCGGACGCTTCGGGCCGAGGGTGTTTCTGATCGGTGACGATCCCTTCGCCGCGGGGTTGCTCGACGGTCTCTCCCTCTCCTTCGTTCTTCTCTCCTTGCTGCTCAATCTGAGCGGTCTGAGGGGAATGAAGAGGGGGGATCGCTCCTAGCGATGAATGGTCGGGGAAAAAACAAAAATGGTGTCCCCAACGGGATTCGAACCCGTGTTGCCGCCGTGAAAGGGCGGTGTCCTGACCGGGCTAGACGATGGGGACACCCGAGAATATTGGATGAAGATAGGGGAGAATCCGCGCGATGTCAACGGCGTGTAAGCCCGAGGCGCGCTTGAAAGGGCATTGTCCGGACTCTCGGGAGAGGGGAGCGCCCCCATACGCGGCGGCGCGGTCGACCCCCCCCGATCCCGCTCCCGGTTGACACGGCTCCATCGTCTCTTCTATACTATTATGTGATTCGTTCCATTATTGTGGATTCCGGATCGGCCCGTGTGCCGCCGCACTCTCCCCCGCGTGATCCGGATCCGGATCGGACCCGGCTGAAGATGGATTCCCGACAAGTGCTCATCTGTGGACGCGGCGCCGAACGGATCGGCTCCTTCATCGAGGAGAGATCCACGAGCACGGTTCACTGCCTTTCCATCGAGGAACCGGAGGACCTCTCCGCGCTCCTCTCCCGCTCCACCCTCGGCATGGTGATCGTCATCGGGCGGATGTTCGAGGACGCCATCTTCCAGAACTGGCTCAGGCGCCGCCTACCCAATCTCCCCCTCGTCTGGATCACCGACAGCTCCAACGGGAAGGGGGGAGGGAACGGACGGGAGGGGGTGACCGTCGTTCCCCGCCGGCGGCTGGACGTGCTCCCCTATCTGATCGAGTTCGCGCGGGACCGCACCAAGGGGCCGCGGAACGGGACGGCGGCGATCATCCCCGGGCCGGAAGGCGAGACCGTCCGCGCCCCGCATCGGATGATCGTGGGGCGCTCACCGGCGATCCGCAAGGTGCTCCAGAGCGCCCGCAAGATCCTGAACGTCAACTCGTCCCTCCTGATCCGCGGGGAAAGCGGCACCGGCAAGGAGTTGATCGCGGCGATGGTCCACCACGAGAGCCTTCGCCTCCGCCGTCCTTTCGTGAAGGTGAACTGCGCGGCCATCCCGGAAACGCTCCTGGAGAGCGAACTTTTCGGCATTGAAAAGAACATCGCCACCAATGTCGACATGCGGGTGGGGAAGTTCGAGCAGGCAGACGGCGGTACGATCTTCCTCGACGAAATAGGCGACATGAGCCTCCTTACCCAGTCCAAGGTCCTCCGCATCCTGCAGGAGAGGGAGTTCGAGCGGGTCGGCGGGGGGCGCCCGATCCGTGTCAACGTGCGGATCATCGCCGCGACAAACAAGGACCTGGTCGAAGAGATCCGGGGGCAGCGGTTCCGGGAGGATCTTTATTATCGTCTCAACGTCATCACCATCACGATTCCCCCTCTCCGGGAGCGGATCGAGGACGTTCCCCCGTTGGTGGAACACTTCGTCGATCTCTATTGCCGCGAGAACGGTCTTCCCAGAAAACGGATTCCCCGGGACGTGCTCGATCTTCTGCAGCAGTACTCCTGGCCGGGGAACGTGAGGGAACTGGAGAACGCCGTGGAGCACGCCGTCGTGGTCGGCGAGGGGGAAGCGCTTCGACGAGAGGACCTTCCTCCGCACATCTTCGCCTCCTTTCATGCGCCGGCGGCCATCGCCGTTCCGCCCGGGTCGCTTCGCGCGCGGGTGGAGGAGTTCGAACGGAACTCCGTCGTGGAGGCGCTGGAACGCAACGGTTGGGTGCAGGCCCGGGCGGCGCGTGAGCTGGGCATCAGCGAGCGGAGCATGTGGCATCTCTTCAAGAAGTACGACCTCGCCGCCATCAGCCGCCGTCGGAGCGGCCGAGGCCGTCCCCGTTCCTCCCCGCCCGCCGATTGATCTCTTGCCCGATTCGGGCGGCTCTCCGCCGGGAGGCGCGAAACCGTGGGTTCCGCGCGCCCCCTTCGGCGGGCGTCGCATTCCCGGATCCGGGGACGCGCCCCTTTCGGCTTCCCGCCGGGCGTGGTCGCGGAGGGCGCCCTCTCCCGACCGCCGCCCGGAGGCGCGGCCGTTCTCCGGGAAACGAGGGAAGGGCTTTTCATGGGGGGACGGATCGGCTAAAGTACGGGGGAACACCATACTTCGGATGGCAACATGATGGCAGACCGAAAACCCGAAGAGCTCATCGACCGCTATGGCGAGAAGTTCGCCCGTTTTTTTCTTCTCCTGCAGAATGATCCTTTAGACGCGGAGGATTCATTCCGGAGTCTTTTCCTCCGCCTTCTCGATCCCCGCAGCGGCGCTTTCGAAGAAGAGAAGGCCTACGGGGCGGCGGTCCGCCTCGTCCGGCGAACGCGCTCCCGGCGGGAACGGGCGGGCTACCGCCCGGTGGAAGTGGAGGAATCGGCGGGGGAGGGGGGGGAACGCACGGCGGCGGGGCGGCGCGCCTGGCGACGGCTCCCGCTTCCGGAACGGATCGCCGCGCTGATCCGTCTCGAGAGCGGGCTGAGCCCGGAGGCCGTCGCCCGCGTGCTCGGCTGGGAGCCGGAGCGGGTTTCCGCGCGGATCGAGCGGGGACTGCTCTCCTTCCGGGCCGCCGCGGCGGGAGTGGGGGGGAAGGTGACGCCGACGCGCATCGTTCCTCGGGGAGCGCTTCTCGATCTACGGCTCGGCCCGCGGAACGAAGCGCGGTCGGCGAAAACGGAAGAGGCGCTGCACCGCTCTCCTCCACTCGCCCGGGCGCAGGCGGAGCTGGACGAGGCGATCGTCCTCGTGGGCGGTCTCTATCGATCCGCCCTCCGGGCGGGGGATTGGAAGAGGATGCGCCGGCGGCTGCTTCGGGAACTGCCCGGGGACGGCGCGGTTCTTCGATGGGACCGCTTCCCCAGCCCCCTCGGCGACCTCTACGTCGGCGCGATGGAGGGGGCGGTGGTGCGGATCGTATTCGGCGACCTTTCCGAGGAGGCGTGGATCCGGAGCGTCGTGCCGTCGCTCGCCGCCGAAGCGAAGCGAGATCCCAAGGCCCTGCAGCCGGCGCGCGGGCAGCTCGGGGAGTACTTCGAAGGGAAGCGCAGAGCCTTCACCTTTTCGTGGCGTTTGATCGGCGTGAGCGGTTTCCAGGCCTCCGTGCTCGACGCCTGCGCCCGGGTCCCCTTCGGCTCGGTGCGCAGTTATAAACAGATCGCCCGGGACGTGGGGAAAAGCCGGGGGATGCGCGCGGTCGGTCGAGCGCTCGCCCGGAACCCGATCCCGGTGGTGATTCCCTGCCACAGGATCATCTCGCACACCGGCAGGGTCGGCGGTTTCTCCGGCGGGATTTTCCGCAAGGAGAAGCTCCTCGCTCTGGAGGGGATGGCGGGGCTTTTCACGGGCGACGCCGGCTGACGGCGACCCGCACCGGCGGCGGAGCGATTCCCGGGACGCGCGTAGAGCGCGCGCGCACGGGCGCGCCGCAAGAGGGATCGAACTTGTCGCTTCGCGGCCTCTCCATGACCGGCACCATTTTTCTTTCGGAGATTCGTTCCGAACTCCGGGACCGCCATGTCATCGTTTATTCCTTAATCGTTCCGATTTTTCTCTACCCCGCCCTATTCTGGGGGCTCGCCCAGTGGATGACCTATCGGGAGGGGTCGCTGGAGAAGCAGATCTCCCGCGTTTCCTGGAGTGAGAAGGACGAGCGCGCCCTCCCCCTCTTTTTCGAAGCGGTCCACGGGGATAGTCATTTCACGCGGCTCCCGGCGCCGTCGCCGGAAGAAGCCTTGACGGAGGACGAGCTGGACGCGGCGCTCCGGGTCGAGGCGGGGGAGGGGGGCTCTCCGGAGATCCACGTCGTTCTCGATCTCTCGCGGGACCGGTCCACCGTCGCCTGGAGAAGGCTCTCGGAGATCGGTACGCGCATCCGACTGGACCTGCTCCGAGAGCGTCTCGAACCGCTCGGAGAGACCCTGGAATCGGTCCGCGTCCTGGACGTGCGGGAGGAGAACATCGCCTCGCCGGAGGAAATGGGACGCTTCCTGCTTTCCATGGTTCTTCCGATGATTCTCATCATCATGCTTTCCATGGGGGCGATGTATCCGGCCATCGACGTATTGGTGGGGGAGAAGGAACGGCGGACACTGGAGACCCTCCTCGCGAGCGGCGCGCCGAGGATCAGCATCGTGGCGGGCAAGTTCCTCACCGTGCTGGCGGCGTCGATGAGCGCCCTGGTGATCAACCTGGCGAGCATGCTCGCCACCATCGCCCACCAAGTTCATTTCTTCGGCGAGGAGGGTGGGTTCAGCGTCGGCGTCCCCTGGAACGCGATCCCGACCATTCTCGCGGCGGGGCTCCTTCTGGGCGCTTTCTTTTCCGCCTCCATGATCCTCGTCGCTTCCTTCGCCCGCACGTTCAAGGAGGGGCAGGGCTATCTGACCCCCTTCTATATGCTCACGATTCTTCCGGCGATCGCGGCGTCCATTCCCGGAGTGGAGCTGACCACGAAGACCGCGTGGATTCCGATCGCCAACGTGGCCCTTCTCCTCCGCGGCGCCCTGGTCGGGAAGATCCCGACCCTCGCCGCCGCCGTCGTCTTTCTTTCTCTCGCCCTCTATCTCTCGGTGGCGCTTTTCCTGGCCAGGCGCGTGTTCGCGAGGGAGGAGTTGGTCATCGCCGGCGCCGGCATGCGCCGCTCACCCTGGAAGGGGCTTTTCTCCCGCGGAGGTTCTTCGGCATGGCAGTCATGATCGCGGTGGACGGATTGACCAAGACCTACCGAGACTCCAAGAGGGGCGAGGTGCGGGCCGTGGACGGAGTCTCTTTCCGATGCACCGAGAAGGAGGTGTTCGGCATTCTCGGTCCGAACGGGGCCGGCAAGACGACGACGCTCCGCGTTCTCGCCACGATCATCCGGCCCGACGCCGGGCAGGCGTTGCTGAACGGCTGGTCGGTGGAACGGGAGCCGGAACAGGTTCGCGCGTCGATCGGATACCTCTCCGGCGAGACCGGGCTCTACGGGCGGCTCTCGCCCCGTGAGATCCTCCGTTATTTCGGCCGGCTGAACCGTTTCCCCGCGGACCGGTTGGAGGAGCGGATCGAGTCGTTGGTCGCGCTCTTCGAGATGGGCGAGTTCGCCGACACGCGTTGCGAGAAGCTCTCCACGGGCATGCGGCAGAAGGTTTCCATCGCGCGGGCGGTGGTGCACGATCCGCCGATCCTGATCTTCGACGAGCCGACGGCGGGGCTCGACATCCTCGTCGCCGATGCGCTCCTCACCTACATCGAGGAGTGCCGGAACCAGGGGAAGTGCGTGGTGTTCTCCACGCACGTGATGAGTGAGGCGGAGCGCCTCTGTGATCGAATCGCCGTCATCCACAGAGGCCGCATCCTCGCCGTCGGTTCGCTGGAGGATCTCCGGCGCGAGACGGGGGAGCGCTTCCTGGAGAAGATCTTCCTTTCCCTTGTGCGGGGGGAGCGGGTGTCTTGAGGCTCGACGTCACCTTCACCGTTTTCCGCAAGGAAATGACGGACCTGTTGCGGGATCGCCGGTCCGTCTTCGCCATGTTCGTCTTCCCGATTCTCCTGAACCCGATTCTCATCTTCGGCATGGGGAAGCTGCAGGCCTACGGGGAGAAGAGGATGGAGCGGCGGCCCGTGTGGGTGGCGGCGACGGATGGCCTCACGGAGCTCCGCGAAAGAATCTTCTCCGACTCGCTGATTCATCCCGTCGACGCGACGGACCTCCGGGAGGTGGTGCGATCCGGCGGGGCGGACGCGGCGCTTCTCCTCCCGCCGGCCCTCGCCGAACCGGGCACGCCGGCACCGGAGGCGACGATCCTGTTCGACGAGTCTCGGGACGTCTCCCGTGACGCGGTGCGCCGTCTCCGGGACGCGGCGGAAGAGTGGCGCCTGGAGAAACGGGACGCGAGGCTCGATTCGCTCGGCGTTCCGCTCCCGAGCACGCTTCTTCCGATCCGGAAGACCAACATCGCCACCGAGGAGAGGATGACCGGCGGCAAACTCGCCAAACTGATCCCCGCGCTCATCGTCTTTCTTCTGATGAACGGCGCTTCCTTCGCGGCGGTGGACCTCTTCGCCGGAGAGCGGGAGCGAAAGACCATCGAGACGCTCCTCACGTCGCGCGCCGATCGAGGATCGGTGGTGGCGGGTAAATTCGGCACCGTCGTAACCGCCGCGATCACGGCGGCCACGCTCTTCCTTCTTTCCAGCATCGTGATGACCCGGCTCGGCTGGATCGGCGATCAAACGGGTTCCGGCGGCCTCGTCATCGAGCCTTTCTCGGCGACGATCGTCCTGATCGTCTCGCTCCCCCTCGCCTTCCTGATCTCCGCTTTTCTCGTTCTCGTGTCGAGCCACGCCCGCAGCTACCGCGAGGCGCAAACCCTCTTTCTCCCCACCATGTTCATCGGTATTCTGCCCGCCGTTCTCTCCGGAGTGCCGGGGATCCGTTTCGATTCGGTGTTGGCGGTGGTGCCGATCCTCAATGTGGCGCTCGCGGTGCGGGACGCCCTCCTCGGCGAGTACCCGGTCTGGCCCCTCGCGGTGACCATCCTCACGACCTCGCTCTGCGCGGCGTGGCTCCTCCGCCGGGCCCGTAACTATTTGACGGGTGAAGCGGTGATCCTCGGCGTGGGCGGGGAGAGGCGGGGAGGCGTTTCGGACGGCGGGACCGCGTCGGTCCGATCGGCCCTCGTCTTTTACGCCTCGATTATGCTGGCTCTTTACTACTTCGGCTCTCTCATACAGGCTTGGAAGCTGATTCCCGGTCTTCTGATCACGCTTTGGGGGCTGCTGCTCGTTCCGACGCTCCTCTTCGCCCGCGCGCAACGTCTTTCCCGACGAGAGGATCTGGGGTTCCGCCGGCCGCGGGTCGGGCACGTTCTCGCCGGATTGCTGCTCGCTTCGCCGTCGATGCTCGCGGCGCAGTTCCTCTTCCGGCTCCAGAGCCGCGTTCTCCCCGTTCCCGAGCAACTTCTGTCGGAGCTGCAGAAGGTGATGGAGGGATCCGAATTCAGCCTCGCCGTCATGCTCTTCGCCATAGCGGTCAGTCCGGGGATCTGCGAGGAGATTCTCTTCCGCGGGCTGCTGCTCGGCAGGTTCCGGCGGGCCATGAGCCCCGTCCGGGCGGTTCTCTTGAGCGGCTTTCTCTTCGGTCTGTTCCATCTGAGCATCTACCGGATTCTCCCCACCGCGCTTCTCGGCGTGGTGGCGGGAGCCCTGGCGGTGTGGACCGGATCGATCTTCCCCTCCATGGCCCTGCACTTCCTCTACAACGGCTTCGTGGTGCTGTCGAGCCGCTACCGTTTCCTCGAACGGATCGAGGGTTTTTCCACTACCTGGATCCTCGTTTCGATCGGTTGCGCTCTCCTCGCCGCCCTGCTTCTCCGGCGGGGAAAGCGCGGAAACGGCTGAGAAAGCCCTTTTTTCCGTTGACAGGCTCTTACGACGCCGGAATAGTAACATCCGGGGTAGGGAGCGAAGCGCTCCTCGGTGAGACGTCCCATTTCGCGAAGGAGAAAGAATATGGCGAAGCCGACCGAACTGATCATCTCGAAGTCGAGAACCAAGGCGATGGCGAAGAAGTGCAACGTCTCGGGTGAGTTTTACGGCGCCTTGGACAAGAAGGTCCGGGACATGATTCAGGACGCGGAGAAGCGGGCGATCGCCAACAAGCGCAAAACGCTGAAGCCGCAGGATCTGTAGAAGCAAGAACGGAACAATCGCGTATCGGCCTGATGGATCGGAGGGAGCGATCCCCCCGTCTATCGGGCCGGTTGCGTTTTTCCCCGGCGCCGGATGTCCGTATCTTGTTGAAATATAGAACGATACGTTTTTGGGGTGGAACCGATACGGGGTGGTCGGGTTGTCAAGATGTGGGATGTCGGTTACGCTTCTGATAAGGAAGCGGAGGACGATCCCCTTAGGAAAGGTGTGACCATGGCTCGACGACTGGGATTCGCGCTGATGCTGCTGATCGCGCCGACCCTCGTTTTCGCCGGCGGGCGGATGTCCGTGGACGACGTGATCCGCCTCCTCGAAGCGGGTGTCGGCGAGCGCGTGGTGATCGCGCAAATCGAGGAGAGCGGCTCGGAGTTCGATCTCTCCACCGAGGACATCCTCGATCTGGAGGAGATGGGCGTTCCGGAAAAGGTGATGGAGGCGATGATCCGAAGCGCCTCGGGGGAGACGGAGTACGTGGAAGAGGAAGAGGTGGAGGAATACTCCGCCGTTCCCAGCCACCTCGGCTACTACCGTTATCAGAGTCCCAACCAGGTCGTGGTGCGGCTCGTTCCCTGGTCGGTTCCCGCGGTGACCTACGTGGATCTCGACCCCTGGTGGTGGGATCCCTGGTGGTGGGAAACCCCCTATTACGTTTCTTATGTCCACTATCCCTGGTATCGGTCGAGCTGGTATTTCCGATCGTCCTGGTACCGGCCCGTCTATTGGCCCGTTTATCATTACAATCACTGGTACGATCACGACCACTACGTGGTGAATCGCGATCACGGCAGAACCTATCACACGGCCGCGGCGGCGCAGAGTTCCTGGAAGAGGAAAACTCAGGTGGAGCGCAACGCGAGCGTGGTTCGGACAGGTTCCTATTCCACGAGAGAGAAAACGGTTCGCGCCAAGGCTCTTTCCGGAACGAGCCAAAGCCGCTACCGTGCCGCGACGGGCACGCGCGGGAAGAGCGCCGTATCGCCTACCGTCCGTTCGACCGACCGGTACAGGGCGACGGAGAGGAAGAAGAGCCCCACCGCGGTTTCCACGCCGCAGGTGAGGAGCCGTTCGAGCGGTTCGAAGTCGCCTTCGCCGACGGTGAACCGCTCCCGATCCACGGGCGCTTCCCGGACCAAGGAACCCGCCTCGCCGAGCCGATCTTCCGGTTCTTCGCGATCCGGTTCGTCGGGAGGGAAGAAGAAAAGCCGCTGACGGAGTCTCACCAAGGCCGGAAGGGAAAGCCCGGGGATGCCCCGGGCTTTTTCGCGGACCGCCCCGATCCCTTTCGCGGGGCCGGTCCCCCACAATCGTTCTCCGTCGCGCATGGCAAAAGGGTGGACCCCGCCCACCTGTCGTGCGAAAATACCGTTAGAGTGTCTTCAGGCGACGGAGGGAGAGATGTCAAGACCAGAGGATCGACGCAAGCACATACGCCATGACGCCCGCTTCGCGCTTAAGATCGGTTCCGAGGCGGTTTCACACGATCAGGGAATCGCCACGGAGGGCTTGAACATCAGCATGGGCGGCATCTATTGCCTCGTTCCACGGTACATCCCTCTCATGACCAAGCTCCAGGCGACTCTGGTTCTTCCGATGCCCGCTCCTCAGAAGAGCGGGGTTCGTGAGGAGAAGCTCTTCGAGACCGAGATGATCGTCGTTTGGAGCGACCCGGAGGCGGAGATCCCCGGCCGGGAGAGCTATAGAATCGGGTGCGCTTTCCTGCCGCTCCCCCCGGAGAAGAAGGGCCTGCTCAAGGAATACCTCGACTCCCTCGAATAGAGCGGAGCCGCCATCGCACGTCAACCCCGCCTTCTTTTTCTGCCGTTTAGGCAGATATCGGGAAAAGTCTGCCCGTCCCATTGCAGGCGGCTTTCGATGAAAGCTCTATAATTAATTGTATTTAAAAGAAATACAAAGTTTGTAATCAATTGGGGTTTTTGGAACGTGTCTTGATAACAAAAGAGAGGAAGAGCGCGTTTGGTCCACGGAAGTTCATGAGGTTTTGGGAAGGAGATCTTTTTTGCGCGAGCATGGGAAAAAAGGCGAGCCGGGTGAGAACGATCGCACTTTAAAAGTGTATCTGGAAAGGATCGCCCGCGTTCCTCTGCTGGCCCCGGATGAGGAGCTTCGTTTGGCCCGCCGTTTGAGGGAGGGGGACGAAAACGCCTTCCAGCAACTCGTGCAGGCGAACCTGCGCTTCGTCGTCAGCGTCGCCAAGAAGTACAGGAACCAGGGGCTGGCCTTCTCCGATCTGATCGACGAGGGGAACATCGGCCTGATCACGGCCGCCCGGCGATTCGATCCGGAGCGGGGAAACCGCTTTATCTCCTATGCGGTCTGGTGGATTCGACAGGCGATCCTCAAGGCGCTCGCCGACCAGGCCCGTCTGATCCGTCTTCCCCTGGGGAAGAGCGGATCGGTGCAGAAGATCCTGCGGGAAACCGACCGCCTGCGCCAGGCTTTCGGACGCGAACCGAGCCTCGTCGAGGTCGCCGATGCCGTAGCCCTTTCGGAGGAGGAGATCCGAGAGACGATGGACGCCGCCTCCTTCGCCCGTTCCTTGGAGGCGCCGGAGTTCGGCGAAGAGGGGGAGAGCGCCCTTCAGGAGTTCCTGGAGGACCGGGTCACCCCCGCTCCGGATCGGAATCTCATCGAGGACCGGTTGCGAAGAGACGTGCGGTCGGCGCTCGGGGATCTGCTCCCCCGCGAGGCGGACGTGATCCGCTCCTATTTCGGTTTCGACGGGACCGATGGGGAAACCTTGGAGGAGATCGGACACCGGATGAATCTATCCCGCGAGCGCGTGCGCCAGATCAAGGAACAGGCGATGAGCCGGATCCGTCGCTCCAACCGCGGAGAGGCGCTTCGTAGTTATCTCGCCGCCTAATCCCGCGCCTCTCCTCCTCCCTTTCTCCCGGTCGCCCACGGGGCGTTTTTTACGTGCTTCTCTTCACGGTGTGCCCTCTCCGCGCAGCCGCGGCCGTAGAATCCCTCTTCGCCCGCCACCGGCCAAAAGGGAGCCGTAGAGGGCGGCCAAGAAGCGTCTACCGGTCAGCTTTCTGTCGCCTCTCCTATGTTCCTCCCATGGAGTCTCTCTCGCCGTCCTGCTTTTAACAGACTATATGACAACACGATACAAGGTCGCCTCTTCTTGTGGCGCGCGGAAAAGCGTTTGCAACGTCGTGGCACGGGCATTGCAGATTCGATTGCCGAAAGGAGGCGACCATGCAACCGAGTAAGAGCGCTTCGGAGGGGTTGTCCCTATGGATCCCCCACGGCATGATCGGATTTCCCGGTCTCACCCGCTATCGACTTGTCCGTCCGAGCGAAGGGAATCCTTTCTCTCTTCTGGTCAGTGAGGAGAAACCGCAGATCCGCTTCTCCCTGATGGACCCTCTTCTGATCCGGCCCGATTACCAGCCGCGAATCTCCGCGGGCGCTTTAGAGGAACTGGAACTCCGGGAGGCGGGGGAGACCTACGTGGTGGTCAATACGCCCGACGATGCTCGGGGCATGACCGCGAACATGCGAGCCCCTTTCCTGGTGAACGAACAGTCCGGTATCGGAGCGCAGATCCTTTTGGAAGACGAGGACCTTCCCGTGCGCGCCCTCCTCGTGGAGGAGTGGGAGCGGGAGCAGGTGGAGTTATTGACGGTATGAAACGTAGCGTGCGGGAAAAAGAAATCGGACGGCGCGCCGGCGAGAGCGTTCTCATCGGCGACGCCGTGGAGATCCGTGTCGAAAAGATCGAGAAAGACCGCGTGAGATTGCGCGTGTGGGCGCCCGAAGCCGCCGGGATCGCGCCGAGGGAGTTGGTCGAGGAAATCGCCGCCGAGAACCGGAGCGCCGCCCTCTCCCGCATTCCCGGAATGGACGACCTGTGCGCCGTGCAGGGGGAGGAAGAGGCATGACGCCGGGGCCGGGAGAACGCACATCGGACGCGGCGCGGGTGGAACGAGGATTTCGGGAAGCGCTCGACCGTTTCCCGCGATCGCCCAAGCTGCTCGCCCGGCTGGGGAAGTGTTTCGCCGTCCAAGGAAGGGTGGAGGAGGCGCTGGAGTGCGTGCTCCTCAGCCTGGAGATGGATCCGGGGCAGCCCGGACTCCTTTTGCGCGCGGGTGATCTGTTCGCCTCCGTGGAGCGCTTCGAGGAGGCGCTCCGATTCTACGAACACTATCAGGAACTTCGGCCCCGGAGTCCGCGCGGATACGCCCGAATGGGGGACTGCCTGTTCCGCCAGGGATATTTCTGGTCCGCCGCGGACGCTTTCTCCTTCGCCCTGTCGCGGAGTCCCGACAGCGGGTGGATCCGCGACCGGTTGGAGGGGGTCATGCGTCTCTGCGCGGCCGCCGAAGCCTGAGCCGCACTGAAACCGTTCAAGCGTTTCCTCTTCCCAGTCGAACATTCGATCGAGGGCCCGGTTTGGTCCCGCCCGGGGCGGGCCGGGAACCGGCGTCGTGAAATCGCGCCGCCTTTGGCCGTTTTCCCCCGCCCGGCGTCGTTGCTTCATGCGCCGGATGGATGCCCGAGGGATAAGGATGCGACCGGACCTGGATTCCAACGACCCGGAATGGAAGCGACGATCCTCGCGATGGCGCGTGCAGAGAGTCCGGAGGAAAATCGCCAGAGGATACTACGATCGCCCCGAAGTGCGCGCGCAAATCGTCGACGCGCTGCTCCAAGCGCTTCTCGAAGACGAAGGCCGGCGCCCCTCCACGGACCCGAAATAACTTTGACCGCCTCCCGAACCCGGAATAAACTGAAAGCATAGGCAGCCGTTCCTCCCAGCCGGCGGATTGATGGGGATGGATAATTCTTTTCTCGTTGGCCAGATCCTCGAAATCACCATCGGGGAGAAGGTCGACAACAAGCTGTACCGCGCCCAGGTGACCCAGGCGGATCGAAGGAACGTGGTGCTCCACGTTCCCGGTTTCGACCCCCTTCGTTTCGTGGATCTGTTGAAGGGAACCGCCGTTTCCCTTCGTACCCACTGGCGGGGGAAGCCGCACGTGGGCGCGGCGCGATTGGCCCAACATTTTAAGGACTCCTCTCCCTATGTCGTCATTCAAAGGCCGGAGAGGCTCGATCCCGTGGAGCGGTGCGCCAGCGCGAGGATCGAGGCGGATTTCGAGGTGGAATACACCGCGCCCGAACAAAGGCTGATTCGGGAGGCGGATCGGACCGTGCGGTTGGAAGAAGGTCGCATCCGTCTGTATGGGGTTCCCGAGCCTTTTGATGTGGGAACGATGCTCCACTTGTCCGCTCGCCGGGACGGCGGGCGCCCCATCCGTTTCGAGGGGCGGGTCGTTCATGTCTCTAAGGACCCGGACGATCCTTCCCGCTACGAAATGGCCGTGGCCGTCGGGACATTGGGAGCCGACCAGAAAGAGGCGCTTCTCGACGCGGTGTTGCGTCGGGAAGAGGAGGAGCCGCCCGCCGATCCGGGGCTCCTGGAGAGGGATTGCGACGACCGGTAGGAGGATGGAAACGGTGGCGAAGGATCTCTCCCGTATCGTGATCGTCAGTGGGGACAAGGGACTGCGTTGGTCCATGGGGTCCGCTCTCCTCGGCGAGGGGTACGCCGTCGAGGAGGCTGAAGACGGGGCGGGAGCGGTGGAGAAGGTCGGCGTCGCCCATCCCCAACTGGTGCTCGTGGATTTCGATCCTCCGGGCGGTGAAGCCCGTGAATGCGTCCGCCGCATCCGGGAGGCGAACGCGGAGGTTCTCATTCTCCAGCTCGCCTCCAAGGAATCCCGGGATGACGCGTCGGAAGCGGAGAAACTGGGCGGTTGCCACACTCTCGAGAAGCCGATCGACAACGTGCGGCTCGCCGGCATCGTGAGGGACCTGCTCGCCGACACGCAGATTCGCGAGGAAGCGAAACGGCTCGACCCGATCATCATCGGAAACCGGCAGACGGACCGGCTCATTCTCGGGCGGAGCCGGAAGATGCGCGACGTATACCGCATCGTGGAACGGGTCTCCCGCAGCCCGAGGGCGACGGTGCTGATCGAAGGGGAGAGCGGTACGGGGAAAGAGATGATCGCCAAGGCGATCCATCACAGCACCCCCGAGTGCACCGGCCCCTTCATGGAAATCAATTGCGGCTCCCTACCGGCGAATCTTCTGGAAAGCGAACTCTTCGGCCACGAACAGGGCGCGTTCACCGACGCGAAGCACCAGAAGAAGGGACTCATCGAAATGGCGTCGAGGGGGACCCTTTTCCTCGACGAGATCGGCGAGATGCCGATCGAGCTGCAGGCGGCGCTTCTCCGCGTGATCGAAACCAAGCGGTTCAAGCGGGTGGGGGGGACGGTCGATATCGAGGTGGACCTTCGGATCACCGCCGCCACCAACCAAGACCTGAAGACCGCCATAGCGGAGGGGCGTTTCCGCAAGGATCTCTTCTATCGGCTGAACGTGGTGCCGATTCACATCCCCCCCTTGCGGGCGCGGGTGGAGGATCTGCCGATTCTGGCGAGCTACTTCATCGACCTGTTCAATCGGGAACTTTCCAAGAACATCCGAGGGCTCTCCCCGAACGCGAGGACAAGGCTCCAGCAGTATTCCTGGCCCGGGAACATCCGCGAGCTTCGGAACGTGATCGAGCGGGCGATCCTCCTGGAGAGCGAGGACCTGATTCTACTCGAGCATCTTCCGCTGGAGATCTCGGCCGGCATGGCCGATATGTTGGATGCGGACGACAAAGACGAGGAGTTCGTGCCGATCACCTTGTCGGAGGCGGAAAGGCGCCAGATCCTCCTCACGATCGAGTGGGCGAGGGGGAACAAGACCAAAGCGGCCAGGACCCTCGGGATCTCCCGGCAGACGCTCCGGGAGAAACTAAGGCAGTACGAGGCCCGCAAGGCCTCCTCCTAGCCGAATCTCTCTTTTTGTGCTCAAAGGCGGCTCCCGGCGCCTCCCGGGAGTTGTGTGCGCGGTACCTGCTCAATTTTCATCCACCGGTCAAATTTTATGCACAACGCTGATCTCCCTTAATGCGCGATTTTGTAAATAGTTATCAGAATCGTACTGTTTTCCGCCTTCGAATACCATCCACAACCCGCAAAGCCCTCCCTCGGGAAGATTTTTCTAACGCCTGATTTTTCATTAGGTTCAATCCAAATATTTTCAAAAAACCGCGTGGCATGCCGGTTGCTGTTTCGTACGCCCGCGATGACCTCTGGTGAGAGTGGAGAAGAATGGAACTCCAACCGGCCCTTTCGGGCCTCCCAGTCACACAGGACATCCGATCGGAGGCGATCGATTCGCGGACCGGAGAAGAACGCGCGATCGTCGAAACGAACAGCCCAACCAGATCATAGCGGGCACCGTGCCCTTGGGGAGGCGACCTTATGGATTCGATCGAAACCGTGTGGCGGAAGTACCAGGTTCGCAGAAACAAGCGGTTGCGCGACAGATTGATTCTGGAGTACATGCCTCTGGTCAAGTACGTGGCCGGCCGTCTTGCGGTGGGGCTTCCGCCGTCCGTCCAGATCGAAGACCTGATCGGTTCGGGAACGCTGGGACTGATGAGCGCCGTGGAGCGCTACGACCCGGGCCGTGACAACAAGTTCTCCACCTTCGCCATCTCGCGCATCCGCGGCGCCATGCTCGACGAACTCCGCTCCATGGATTGGGTGCCGCGTTCGGTCCGGCGCAAGGCGCGCCAGCTCGAGGAGACCTACAACCGTCTCGAGAGCCGCTACGGGCGGGCCGCCTCGGATCAGGAAGTGGCGAAGGCGATGGATATCGGCATGCAAGAGTACTTCCAGCTTTTGGAGGACGTCCGGGGCGCCACGCTCCTCTCTCTGAACGAGCACTCCGTCTCCGGAGACGACAACTCGCCGACCCAGGTCCACGACACCGTTCCGGATAAGGACGTGATCGATCCGATCGCCATTCTGGAGGTGCAGAAGATGCGCAAGGTGCTGGACGGCTCCCTCGACAATCTGCCGGAGCGCGAGCGCCTGGTCCTGATTCTGTACTACTACGAAGAAATGACCCTGAAGGAGATCGGCTCCATTCTGGGCGTCTCCGAATCCCGCGTTTCCCAGATCCACACCAAATCCATCACGCGCCTCCGTTCCCGTTTGCGCGCCGACTCGGAGTTGCTCGCCTCCGCTCAGGAAGAGACGCGGGCGCTCAACCTATCCGAGGAAACCCGGGAAGAGGAAAAGAGGGATTACGCTCGAGCCATGCTGGGGATCGCATGAACCGGAGCGGTACCACGCGCGATCATCTGCGGATCGTCGATGGGGGCGGCGTACCCCCCGCGGCTCAGCCGGACGGGGATCCGGACGGCCCGGTGCCGGAACATCTCGCCGCGGACCTGCGCGATCCTCTGCGCGAAGCGGAGCGCCGTATCGGGTTCATTCTCTCCGGCGAGCTGGGACCGGTCGGAGCCGCTCATCGGCTGGCGCTCGGATCGGCCTTGGACTCTCTTTCGGCGGCGGAGGCCGTGATCGATCTTCTCGGCCGGCCGGCCGGGAACGGGGGAGAGGGGGAGCGGAACCGATTCGATCTCCGTTTCGCGATACGGGACGTAGCCGAAGAGATGCGATGCGCCGCCCGGTCCAGGGGAGTCCGCATCGTTCTTCGCCTGCCGGAGGAACCGATCCTCCTGAGCGCGCTCCGTCCCGGCGTGGTTCGCACGCTTCGTTTTGCGCTCATCGAGCTGATGCGCGGCGCGCCGCCCCGTTCGCGCCTGCTGATCCGGGCGGAACGACGCGCCGGCCGCGTGGAGACGACGATCCGCGGCGGCCGCACCGACCGCCGCCTGGCGCCTCCGTGTCGCTCCGGTCTCTCCCTGGCCCGATCCTTCCTGCGAGAGGAGGGGGGGGATCTCGTGATCATCGAGGGGGGGAACTGCTGGATCGTCGCACTCCCGGAACCGCGGGAGACACGGAAGCGGACCATCCCGCCCGTCCCGCCCGTACGACTCGTTTCCACTCCGTCTTCGTAGTCTCTCTCCTTTTCATCGGACCACTCTCTCTACCCGGTTCGGCGGTCCCCTTTTCCCCTTCTTGAGGTGATGCGCGTCGCCCGCCGCCGGAGCCCGCCCTTCATGGAAGAAGAACGCCGTTGCACCGGGGCGAGGTCCGGCCAGGGAGGGTACGGATGATCCGGGAAAGAAAGGGCGGACGCTCAGGCGAGGAGACGGAAGCCGGTGGCGTTTTCCCGAGCGGAGAAAAGGATGGACCTGCGGCGGAAAGGGTAGGGTTCGACTGGGGAGGCCCCCAGGTGCGTCTCGAGCGGTTCGGCCTCCCCAGTCGTTATCGATCGGGTCAGAACGGAAGACCGGCCGGGCAACCCGGCAACCCGACGGGCAGCCATTGCCAAAGGTCGAAACCGAAACTGAGGAGCGCCAGGATTCCGATCCCGAGCGTCGCGGCCAGTGTTTTCACGATCGACCCCCTTGTTCGTGTGGCTCGCGCTGTTACTTAGGGCCCCGACTATCTCATCCAGAAGAAAATGTCGGAGAGGCCCCAAAACGTGAAGAGGAAATAATCCACGGTGATTCCACCTCCTTTCCCTTGTTCAGGGCAAAACGGGTGCGAATCACTTCATCCATAGGCCTCACCCCCCTTGGGATCGCGCTTCGCCTCTTGTCGGGCGCTCCGAACCGCTTCTCGACCATGAGGCTCGTGAGCTTTAGCTTTTTCTGCGATCCAACGAATTGCGGCGTCTTTCCGCCCAACGAGAGTGAAAAGTTGCAGGATCGATGCCAAAGTCATTAAGAAA
Source organism: Candidatus Eisenbacteria bacterium (assembly GCA_016930695.1). Taxonomy (NCBI): domain Bacteria; phylum Candidatus Eiseniibacteriota; species Candidatus Eiseniibacteriota bacterium. Next base: position 14,284 of record JAFGGD010000053.1, on the reverse strand, counting down.
GGGAATTCCTTGTTTGATAAGGAGTTTCGAGGAGACGAAGGGAAGGGAGCTGCAGGGACTGTTCCGATTCTTACCGATTTTTATTCAAAGGTGTAAAAAGTTTGATCTGTGATCCGAGGCTCAGTGGCCTGGGTGGTAGCGGAGCGCCAGAAGGGTGACGTCGTCTCCCGGGTCGTCTCCCATGAAGTCGCGAACCTCGACGAGGATCCTTTCGATGAGTTCCGCCGCGGGGAGATCGCGGTGGCGGACGATCAGGTCGCGCAGCCTCTCCTCTCCGAAACTTTCGTCTTCGGCGTTCAATTCGTCGGTGACGCCGTCGGTGAAGAGAACGACCAGGTCGCCGCTCCGGAGCTGCAGGGCGTGTTCGTGGTAAACCACGTCCGCGTCGACTCCGAGGATCAGGTCCGACTCGGTGAGAAACCGGGAGGAGCCATCGGCTCCCACCAGGATGGGTGGGTTGTGGCCGGCGTTGGCGTAGCGGAAGAGACCGCTCTTCAAGTCGATCAAGCCGTAAAAGAAAGTGACGAAGCGAGCGGTGTGGGTCCGTTGGAACGTGAAGTTGTTGATCCGGTGCAGCACGTCCGAGGGGGAGTGATTGTTCACCGCTTCGGCGCGGAAGGAGGCCTGGAGGCTCGCCATCAACAGCGCGGCGGTGACGCCGCTTCCCGCCGCGTCGCCGATCGCCACTCCGAAACTGCGACCGCCGAGATCGACGTAATCGTAATAATCGCCGCCGATCTCCTCGCAGGGATCGTTGATCGCCGCGACCTCGATGGAGGGGATCCGCGGCGGTGCGCTGGGGAGAAACTGTTTTTGAATCTCCCGGGCGAGACGCATTTCCTGCTGCATTTTCTCCTGAACGATCGTGTTCCTGTGCAGCTTGGCGTTCTCGATCGCCAGCGCCGCCTGGGCGGCGAAGATTTTCAGAAGCTGCCTGTCCTCGTGGGAGAAAACCTCCTGCGATGATTTGCGCCCCAGCGAGATGAGGCCCACCAGGGATTTACCGGAGTGGAGGGGGAGAAGGTGAGACGTGTCCAACTCCTGTAGACGGGTCAGTTCCCGCAGCGAGAGGGGTTCGGCGCCCCCGTGGTGCAACATCTGCTCCACCGGGAGAACATCGGCGCTGGAGCGCGCCATCTCCAGGACACGTTCCCCCTCGGAGAAGCGGAACCGCGCGGGGTCGATTGCCCCGAAGCCGGTTTCCGCGCGCAGATCGAGGGAGAGGTCGTCACCGGGAAGAAAGACGGCTACCTTGGGGATCCGGAGCGAGGAGGAAATTCTCTGCGCCATCAGCGGGACGAGGGTCTCCAGGTCCAGTATGGTGGTGACGGCCGTGCTGAACTCCTGCAGGGTCCGGCGGTAGGCGTGTTTCTCCGGATAGAAGGTGCGGTCCACCCAGCGCTGGATCCTGTCCCGCGCGGGGGAAAAGAGAAGAGCCAGGAGGAAGAGAGAGACCAGCGTGGCGGGAATGTCCGTGTTTCCCGCCACGTCCCGCAAAAGCCTGCTGAGGAGTTCCACGAAGACCAGGTAACTCATCGCCAGAAAGGTCGTGAGAAGCGTGTAGAGAATGCTTCTCTTGAGGATCAGTTCGAAATCGAAGAGGCCGTAGCGGACGATGGCGTGGGCGAAGCTGATGGGGAGGATGATAAGCAGTAGGGGATAGAAGGGCCTCCCCGGAGGCATGATCTCGGGGTTGACCTGTTGCACCACGTTCACCACCGCGAGCACGCCGAGCGGGATCACGGTCCCGGCCACGACCCAGCGTAGCCTGCTTCGAAGCGCCGGCGTTTTCGTTCGCGCCCAGCTGTGAAAGAAGGAGGCGATCCCGCCGATCAGACAGGAGAAAATGAAGATCGCGCCGAGAAATTGCAGAAGTCCGAAGAGGGTGACGTCGGCGCGGCCCCGGATGAAGACCTGAAGCGAGATGAGAGAGCTGGCGATCCACAGGATCAGGCTGATCCCGAAGAGAGGGAAGGAGAGAGGCCGCTTCGCGCCCGCCGGCCAGGGCCGGAGCGGAACGAGCCAGCGGGGTATTCTCTTTTCCCGCGGAAAGAGGAGGAAGAACCGGAGGAAGAGGGGGGCCAGGAAAAAAAACGCCGCGTCGCGCAGGATCTTAATTCCGTACTGGGCGATGGTGCTCCCCGTCGCGGGTGGCTCGAAGAGGGTGATTGCGAAGCAGGCGCCGGCCAAATAAAAAGTGCGGCCGATCCTGTCCGAGCGGTTCCAGAGAACCAGAAGACCGACGAGGAGAAAGGCGATCCCCGTTAGTCCGCGGGCGAGAACGCCCAGACGGTGGTCCCGGGTGTGCGCATCGGGGCTGAGGGTCACTTCGCGCGTCTCCTCGCCGCGCCGGATCTTGAAGGTGACCTCGTCCCCCGGTCGGATCCGGGCGCTCTCGCTGAAGAGACGAATCGTATCGTCGATGGGGATGCCGTTCAGCTCGACGATGCGGTCGCCCGGCAGAAGTCCGGCGCGGTCCGCGGGCCTGCCCGCATCGACCTGCAGAACCTGAAAGAGCCTCTGCCGCATGCCGTAGTCGGGAAGGCGATCGATCGTGGCGTATCCGCTTAGGCCGTAGAGAATCAGGAAGGGAGCGAAAAACACCAACGCCCGGAAGGCGAATCCGCCTCGTCGAGGGTGCCGCTCGCCGTTCATGCTCCCGCCTCCGGATCGGGGGGGTGCGGGTCGCTCCGGGAGGAGAGACCCGAAGTGTCTACAGAATAAGAAGATGCGGATACGACTGTCAAGAAAAATCGGATGGCGGCCCGCGTGCGGAAGAGGGACGCGCGGAGGCCGGCGATTCTTTTCTCCTCGGGCATCGAACGGTTGCCCCTTCGTTCGAGCTGTGTTACCGTCATTCAATTAAAGTACTCATGTCGAGGAAAGGAGCGAGACGCGCGTTGGCAACCGGGAAACGATTGAAAAAAAGACAGCTGAAAGAGGATCAGTTCGTCACCACGACATTTCAGGTCGCGGGGTACATGCAGTCCCACCGTAACCAGGTTCTTCTGGGCGTCGGCGGGGCGCTTTTCCTCGTCGTGGTGATTTTCCTCTTCATCCAGTTCCGCAGCGGTTCCGTCCGCTCCAGCCAGGCTCTCCTGAGCCAGGGGGTCGGCATGTATCAGGCGGGGAACTACGCGGACGCCGCCTATCGTCTTTCCACTTTCCTCCAGTCCCATCCCCGTCACGGCGAAGCCGGGTATGCCGCGCTGGTTTGCGGCGATTCCAACTTTTACCTGAATCGCTGGGACGATGCCGAGAGGTACTACCGGATGGCGCTTGAAAAGACCCGGGAAGGGGATACGATCCACTTCGGCGCCCGATCCGGGCTCGCCGCCGTGGAGGAGGGGCGAGGGCGACCCTTGGAGGCGGCCCGTCTCTACGAGGAACTCGGCGAGTCTCAGGATGACCCGGAGAGAAAGGCGCATCTCCGCTTTTCCGCCGCCCGGTGTTATCGGGCGGGAGGCGAGTTTTCACGGGCGGCGGCGCTTCTCGCCGATTTGGACGAGACGAAGCTGGACGCCATCGATCTGGCCGGGTTGGATTGGCTGAAGAAGGAAGTGGAACTCGCCGACAACGGCATGGCTCGATCCACCCCCTGAGCGGGGTTTGACCGATTGCATTCAGGAGCCGCCTCTTTGGGGGCGGCTCTTCCTTTTCAATACCCTCGATCCGGCTTTCGAACGTTTCTCCGCGATCCGGAATGCCGGAAGGGAAAGGCGCCGTCCACGTGTGAATTTCCTCGATCCGGACCGCCTTCGCTTCCGTCCCTTTCGTTTACTTTCCTCCGCCGGAAGGAGCGTCGGCCATTCGATCGAGCGCACGATTCCATCCGTCACTTCGGACGGATGAGGCGCCAGTCGTCTCAGAGGTCCCACCGGGGATAATCCAAGATCCGCTTCTCCGATACGAGATATTCGGTTTCATGGAGGCAGGGAGTCGAGCTTTGATAGATCGACTTTCTGGCGGAAGGCGATGGAAGGGGTTGTTTTATCCACAGTTCTGATATGTCGTAGAATACATATTATGTCAACATAGAAGTGGTGTGGAAAGCATGGGGAAAAGGAAGACCCTCCCTCCCCGCCAATGGAAGTAACTGTTGAAATAGAAGTGGGTTGCGAGAAGAAGTCCTAAGAAGAAACGGAGAGAAGAAGAGAGATGGAGAGAAAAGGAAGCGGGAAATGAAAGGCGAAACGAGGAAAAACAGCATGTTTACGGCGAGCGATTGAAGTGCTTTCCCGAGGTAAGGAAGGATCTCTACTGTGTAACGCGCTTAAGACGCCGGAAAGAGTGGGTTTGAGAGAGATTCCGGATGTGCATCCCTGTGGAGGGTACCTCTAAGGCCTGTACGGCGTCTGTAGTCGTAATACAGGTGGAAAAGGGGCAAATATACCAGCTCCATCGAGGAAAACCCCTTAGGAGGTCGATACGAGCGAGGAGAGGATTCAGGATTAAGGGAAGAAGCGGCATAACACGAATAAAAACAGATGAAAACGAGGGAAACTTAAGAAAAAAGGTCGAAAAACGGCATAAATATATTATAAATAAGTAGGTTACCAGCCTTCGACGGTCTTGGTCTTGATATCCTCGGCGAGTTTGCGGGCGGCACGGAGCTGAGCGTCCTCCTCTTCCTCCACTTCATAACCCGCTGTGGGGACTACATAGTAGGTGGACCAGCCGTGCATGCGAGGCTCTTTCCAGAGGGTTTTCCTCTTCACGCGATCCTCATATTCGACGGAAACGACGATCTCCACCTTGTACTCCTGCACGTCCTCATTCGCGTCGTAGGAGGAGACGCTCCGCCTGTAGTCGACGATCTTGCCGAGAAGAACCGAATCGGCGTTCCGTTCGCCCGTCAGGGAGAGGACACGGTTTTCCTGAATCACGTCGATGATCTCCGCGGTGAGGATCTCCTCGATTCCCTTTTCGAGAGATTCGTTTTCGAACAGGGGAACGGCGATCGTGCGGATGTGGGGGTTCGTCTTCCCGGAGAGGCTGTAACCACACCCCGCGGAGAAGACAAGCACGAGAGGGATCGCTAGGAAGAGGCGGGTTCTTCGCGCCGCAGATCGTACTGTTTCATACGATAGCGGAGCTTGTCCCGATTCATGTGCAGCAGTCGGGATGTTTTTGTCTGGTTCCATTCGGCGGCCTCCGCGGCACGGAGAATGACCCGGCGCTCGATCGCCTCCAGTTCAGTTTCCAGAGGATACCCCTCGTGGGGAATCCGGCCGTCCAGCACACGCTCCAGTTTTTGAAGGAGCGTCCCCCCCGCCCCTTCCATTCCGTGGGCCGGAAGGCCCAGTGCTTCCCGGTCGATCCATTCTTCGTGTCCGAGAAGAACGGTCCGTTCGATCAGGTTCCGCATCTCCCGTATGTTTCCCGGCCATGCGTACGCTCTGAGGGCGTCCATCGCATCGGGAGTGAACCCGCGGATCGACCGGCGGAAACGACCGCCGTAGAGACGGAGGAAGTGCGCCGCAAGGACCGGGACGTCCTCCGGTCTCTCGCGCAGAGGCGGAAGCCGGAGGGGGATCACCTTGAGACGGTAGTAGAGATCCTCTCGGAATCGTCCCCGCCGAACCTCCTCGGCCAGGTCCCGGTTCGTGGCGGAAACGATCCTCGCGCCGACCCGGATGTCCTCCACCCCACCGACCCGTCGGAAGATCATCCGCTCGAGAGCCCGGAGGAGCTTGGCTTGGATCGTACCACTCATCTCCCCCACCTCGTCAAGAAACAGGGTCCCTCCGTCGGCCAGCTCGAAAAGCCCCTTCTTGGCGGCGTGCGCGTCCGTGAACGCGCCCTTCTCGTGGCCGAAGAGTTCGCTCTCCAGGAGCGACTCCGGCAGGGAGGCGCAGTTCAGGTCCAGGAAAGGGCCTTCCGCGTTGGAACTCAGCCGGTGGATCCTGTGGGCGATCAATTCTTTCCCCGTCCCGCTCTCCCCCTCGATGAGCACGGTGGTGGTCTCGCTTTCCGCCACCTGTCGGACCGTCTCCAGGATCGACCGCATGGGGCTCCCCTCGCCCAGAACGAAATCCTCGCCCAGCTCGACCGCACGCTCGCGCCGGAAGCGGTCCAGCTCGCTGTTCGTTCTCTGAACGCTGAGCACGCGGTCGACCAGGATACGGAGATGCTCCAGGTTCACCGGCTTGGCCAGATAGTCGAAGGCGCCCTTCCGCATCGCCTCCACGGCATAGCGGACGTCTGTCTGGGACGTGACGATCACCACCATCGCGTCGGGGCGCTGCGAGCGGAACCGATCGAGCAGCTCGATACCGGAACAGTCCGGAAGCTTGAGGTCGAGAAGGACGAGATCGGGGTCTTTTGTCTCGAAGAGGCGGATCGCCGCGGCGCCGTCCTCCGCCTCGTACACGCGGTGACCCGCCGAGGAGAGGGAGCGTGTGAAGGTGAGACGGATCGCCGCTTCATCGTCCACGACGAGAACGCTACCGCGCACCGGTCTCTCCCCCGCATCCGCCCGACCCTTCTTCGACCGGGAGATAAGGGACGCGCGCGACGAACTCCGCCCCCCCCCTTTCACCGGTGCGGACCCAGAGCGCGCCGCCGTGCCGCTCCATGATCTGAAAGGAGATATAGAGACCGAGGCCGGTCCCCCCGTCCTTCGATGTGTGGAAAGGCTCGAAGATCCTCTCCCGGTCATCGGGGGGGACCCCGGGTCCTTCGTCGCGAACGCGGAACTCCATACCGGGCAGGGTGCCGCTCCGGGGGAGGATCCCGCGGGTCGGCGCGCCGACGGAAACGGAAGTCTCCATCGTGACGCTCCCTCCCGGCGGGCTCGCCTCCACCGCGTTCCGGCCCAGATTGAGAAGGACCTGACTGATCAGATCCGGGTCGAGCCGAATGCGCGGGAGCGTGTCGTCGGCGGCGAGCACGACACGGACTCTTCGCCGGCGTGCGTCCTCCGCGAGCAGCCGCGCCACCTTCTCCAATAGACGGTTGGGGTCGGACTCGATCAGTTTCGGCTTCGGCGGCCGCGCCGCCTCGAGCATGTCGGTCACGACGCGGCCCAGCCGTTCCACCTCTTCCTGCACGATCTGGTAAGTCATCCTCTGCTCTTCCGTCTCGGCGGGAAGTGTCTTTTCCAAAAATTGGATGCCGGCGAATATACCGGTGAGTGGATTGCGGATCTCGTGGGCGATGGTGGAGGCGAAGCGCCCCACCGTGGCGAGGCGGTCCAGCTGGTGGAGTTCCTCCTCGAGGCGGGTGGTGGAGGTCACGTCCTGCAGCTCGCAGACCACTCCCTCGGTTTCCCCCGCGGCTGAGCGAAGGATCGAGGTGATGCAGCGGACCGTTCGGGCGCCGCGCGCCCCGGAGACGGGGCCGACCCGATTCGGAACGGCGCGCCCGTCCCGGAAGGTTTCCTCGATCGCCTCGCGCACCACGCTTTCCGGCGGGAGGAACTCCCGAAAGTCGACGCCGGCGGCGCGCGTCGCGCCCGCGCAGAGCAACAGCCGTTCGGCGGTCCGGTTCATCCGCTCCACGCGGCCCGAGGGATCGAGAAGAAGGACACCCACGTGGAGTGAGTCCACCAGGTCCGCGGGGAGCCGCGCCCCATCCGCGGGGGTTCGTGATGGAGAACTGGGTGTCATGGGCCTACCCGCGGTGCGCGTTCGGGGCGGCGCGCCCGACTTATTCCGAACGGTTTTTCCCCCGGCCGGTGGAGAAGCTCTCTTCCTCGGCGGCGATCTTCCGCCTGTACCAATCCAGGGTCCGTTCCAATCCTTCCTCGAAGCCGGCCTTCGGCTCGTACCCGAGCAGTCGTCGCGCCCGCTCGATGTCCGCCCGCGAGTGTTTCACGTCCCCGGCGCGGGGCTCTTCGTAGACCGGTTCGTGATCCGTCCCGAGCAGACGATTCAGGACCGTCACGAGATGGTTCAGGTCGTAGCTTCCGCCGCATGCGACGTTGAGGATCCGGCCGACCGCGTCCGGACGCTCCAGGGCGAGTAGATTGGCGTCCACCACGTTCGAGATGAATGTGAAATCCCGGGATTGCGTCCCGTCGCCGAAGATGGTCGGCCTTTCCCCCGCCAGAAGAGAGCGGATGAAGATCGGGATCACCGCGGCGTAAGCCGATTTCTCGTCTTGGTAGGGACCGAAGACGTTGAAATAGCGAATCGCCGTGAAGGGGACGCCGAAAAGCCCGTGGAACACTCCGCCGTACATCTCCCCCACCCTCTTGCTGACCGCGTAGGGGGAGAGCGGGTCCGTGGGGTCGTCCTCGTGTTTCGGCGATTTCTCCGAGTTCCCGTAAACCGACGACGAGGAGGCGAAAACCACGCGGTCCACGCTCTCCTCTTTCGCGGCGATCAGAACGTTGAGAGTCCCACCGACGTTCACGTCGTTGCAGGCGACGGGATCGGCCAGGGAACGGGGGACCGAAGCCAGCGCTCCCTGGTGCAGGATCCAGCGGACCCCCCGGGCGGCGCGGCGAACCGTTTCCAGGTCCCGCAGGTCCCCCTCGATCACCTCCACCCGGTCGGTGATGTCCGCCAGGTTGTCCCTTTTTCCCGTTGAGAAGTTGTCCAGAACCCGGACCCGATCCCCCCGCTCGGCCAGCCGCCTCGCGAGATGGGATCCGATGAAACCGGCTCCGCCGGTGACCATTACGTCATTCATGCCCCGCGCGTCCTTCCGTTCTCCGGCGGCCGGTACGAGCAGCCCCTAGAGGAGGTGTATCTTCTTCGAAGAGAAGCCTTTCAGCGCATTCCTCGTATCGACAATTTCGGCGCTCTCCTTGAGGATCGTCTTGTAATCGAAATCGGAGTGGTTGGTGAGAATCACCGCGCAGTCCGCCTCGCGGAGGGCTTCCAAGGAATACTCCCGAATCGGACAGCCGACCAGATCCCGGTCGGCGGGGCGCAGATGATGATCGCACGCTTCGACCAAGGCGCCCTTTTTCTTCAGCTGTTCGATCACATCGATCGCCGGCGACTCCCGGATGTCGTCTATGTCCGGCTTGTAGGTGACGCCCAACGCCAGAATCCGCGATCCCCGGAGGCTCTTTTCCCTCCCGTTCAGCGCGTCCGCGATCCTGTCGACCACGAAGCGGGGCATGTAGCCGTTGATCTGCCCCGCCAACTCGATGAAGCGCGCTTCGAAACCGTATTGGCGCGCCTTCCAGCTGAGGTAGAAGGGATCGATGGGGATGCAGTGGCCGCCCAGGCCGGGGCCCGGATAAAAAGGCATGAAGCCGAAGGGCTTGGTGGCCGCCGCGTCGATCACTTCCCAGACGTTGACGCCCAACTCGCGGCTCATGAGCGCGATCTCGTTCACCAGGCCGATGTTGACGCTGCGGAAGGTGTTTTCCAGCAGCTTCACCATCTCCGCCACCTTGGTGGAGGAGACGGGGATGACCTGCTCCAGGCAGGCGCGGTACAGGCTCATGGCGAGTTCGGTGCAGGCCGGCGTCACCCCCCCCACCACTTTGGGGATGTTGCGGGTCAGAAAACGCTTGTTGCCCGGATCGACCCGCTCCGGCGAAAAGGCGAGATAGAAATCCTTCCCCACCTCGAGACCCTCGGCGGAGAGGATCGGAAGAATCACTTCCTCGGTGGTGCCCGGGTAGGTGGTGCTTTCCAGAATGACCAACATGCCCGGTTTCAGACGGGACTGGATTTCATGGACCGCGGCGTGGATGTAGGAGATATCGGGGTCTCCCGTCTTGCGGAGCGGCGTGGGGACGCAGATGTTCACGCTGTCCAGCTCGGCGATCGCGTCGTAGGCGGTGGTGGCCGTGAAGGCCCCGCCATTCACGGCGCGCGCCAGATCCTCCGACGACACATCGCCCACGTAGCTTCGTCCGGCGTGAATCGCTTCGACCTTCTCCCGGTCCGTGTCGATCCCGACGACGGTGAAACCCGCTTTGGCGAACTCCACGGCCAGTGGGAGTCCCACGTAGCCGAGTCCGATCACGCCGACCCGCGCCCGTTTCGTTTCGATTCGTTCTTTCAAGGTCATGGTGAGCCGTTCCTTTGGCGCCCCGGTCGCGACCGGCGGGCGTCTATGGTGGGTTCGGTCAGGCCGCCACGCTGTCGCCGCCCCGCCCCTTGGCGCGGTAAAGCGCCTCGTCGGCGGCTCGGATCAGCGCGCGGACATCCGTTCCGTCCTCCGGAAAGGAAGCCACTCCCACCGAGAGGGTGAGCCGGAAACGGTCCCCCACTCCCGGCAGCCGCAGCCCCCGCATCTTTTTCACCAGCCGCTCCGCGGCGCGACAGGCGCCGCGTCGGTCCGTGTTCGGCAGGATGAGCAAAAACTCGTCGCCTCCGTATTTGGCGGCCGTGTCGATGGATCGTGTGGAATCGGCGAGAAGGCGGGCGACCTCCTTGAGCGCCTCGTTCCCCCAAGGGTGGCCGAAACGGTCGTTCAGATCCTTGAACCGGTCCAGATCGGCCAACAGGATGGAGAGACGGCTCCCGAACCGCCGCGCCCGTTCGATCTCCAGGCGGAGCTGTTCGTTTAAATGTTTGTAGTTAAAAAGACCGGTCAAGGGATCGAGTCGGCTCTCCTGCCGCGCTTCGTCGAGAAGGTGGACGTTGTCCAAGCCCACCGCCAGGAAACGGGCGAGCCGCACGAGGTCTTCCCTCACGCCCGTGTCGAGACGGTCCCCTTCCGATCCGACCAGCAGAAGGCCGTGGGACGAAATCCCCTCCCCCAACGGGAAGGCGTGGATACTCTCACCTTTCGGGGCGATCCATTCGGGAGGGGATCCGTCGAATCGCCCCTCCGCTCCGAAAGGGAGTTCCGTCCCCGCGGGTCGTTCCTCGCAGGCGAAAACGCCCCGACGTTCGCGGCAGAGGAGCGCCCGCCGGCCGGGCAGGCGGAGAAGGATCGTCGCGTCCATCAAACCCTTTCGGGCGAGGATCTCCGAAAGGAAATGCCGGAGCATGCGGTCCCGGGAGCCGCGGTGTTCGCGGAGGGACGCGAGCAGCATGAAAACCTCGTCCGTCAATGGATGGCCGCGGTCGTTCATCGGCGGAGTCCCTTTCGGATCTCGATGGCGGTGCGAATCGCCCGACGCAGAAGGACGAGGACGCTGACCGCGAAAAGAGCGGGAAGAATCCAACGAAGAGGGGAAGGGCCGGTACGTGGAAGAACGCCGTACCAGAAGACGTAGAAAGCGTACGCGAGGCAGCCGGCGAGGGCGAGGAGAAGGACCAACCGGACGGCGCGCACCGCGATTTCGCTAGGGGCGCGGGACGCTTCGGCTTCCTCCCTCCGCGAAAGAGCGGATCGCCTCCTCCTCATCGTCGAATACCTCCAAGACCTGAATCAGCTTGGTCGTGACCAGGATCTCCTTGACCCGCGGCTGTACGCGGAGAAACTTGGTCGCCCCCCCCTTCTCTTTCAGGCGAAGGAAACCGGAGAGCAGAATGCCCAGCCCGGAACTGTTCATCCACGCCACTCCCCCCAGGTTGATCAGAAGCGAGGGGATCCCCTCGTCGATCGCGCGGTCGATCTCGTTTTTGAGGTCCTCCGAGTCGTTGCCGCCGAGGATCTTGCCGCTCAAATCGAGGACGACCACGCCGTCCCGTTCGCGCCGCTGCACCTTCACTCCCGGACCCTCCGGACTCGTCGAAATGCCCCCGCCAAGACTCGAACTTGGGCACCCGGTTTAGGAAACCGGCGCTCTATCCTAACTGAGCTACGGGGGCGAACCGATCAAGCCTCTGTGTCGTAACGGACGATCGAGAGGATCTCGCGCCCGTTTAATTTTTCCCGCCCGTTCAGGAAGGCGAGTTCCACCAGGAAGAGCATCGCCTCCACGCGCCCCCCCGCCCTTTCGACGAGCCGGGCGGCGGCGGCGGCGGTTCCCCCCGTGGCGAGCAGGTCGTCCACGATCACCACACGCTCCCCCTCGCGGAGGGCGTCGGCGTGCATTTCGATCGAATCGACGCCGTACTCGAGGGAGTACTCCTCCCGAAGAATCTTCGCCGGGAGCTTTCCCGGCTTGCGGAGGGGCACCAAGCCCGCCCCGAGCCGGAGAGCCATGGGCGCGCCGAAAAGGAACCCCCGTGACTCGATGCAAACCACCTTGTCCACCCCGCGCGATCGGAGCGGTTCGGTCATCGCCTCCACCGCTTCTTCGAAGGCGACCGGATCGCCGAGCAGAGTCGTGATGTCGATGAAACCGATCCCCGGTTTGGGGAAATCCCGGATCACCCGAAGTCGCTCTTTCCAATTCATGATGGGCGTCCTCCTCCGGTTTCGTCTCCGGAAAATACCACCGCCGTGGAGGGGGAACAACCCCCTTTTCAGGTCAAGTCTAAAAGGCGGCGCAGCTTGGCGAGGGCGCGTTTCTCGATCTGGCGGATCCTCTCCCGGCTGAGACCGAAGGTTTCGCCGGTCTCCGCCAGCGACTTGGGGTTGCCGTCGTCAAAGCCGAAGCGGATCCGGAGGATCGACTCTTCCCGCGAGGAGAGGCGTTGCAGGAGCCGGTTGAGGCGCTCGTGCTCGAGCTGGAGCTCCACCAGCTCGTAGGGGTTCGACTCGGAACGTTCGGGAATCTGCCTCACGATCCGTTGCATCGTTTCGATGCTCGCCACCGAGTCGAGGGCGCGGATGCTTTCGATCAACCGGGAGAGCATGCGGGCCCGCTTCTCCGGGATGTTCATCATCTCCGCCGTTTCCACCGCGGTCGGCTCACGATCGTTTTCCTGGTGGAAGCGGCGCCGCGTCTGTTCGAAGCGGCTCACGAGTTGGACGATGTAGATGGGGATCCGAATCACGCGGCTCCGGTTGGCTATCGCCCGGGAGATGGACTGGCGAATCCACCACGCGCCGTAGGTGCTGAATCGATAACCTTTATCTCCGTCGTATTTATCGACCGCCCGGATCAATCCCAGGTTTCCCTCCTCGATCAGGTCGAGGAAGGAATGACCGCGGCTCCAGTAGTGCCGGGCGATGGTGACCACCAACCGGAGGTTGGCGAGGATCATCTTCCTGCGGGCTTCCTCGTCGCCGGCGCGTATCCTCCGGGAGAGCTCCACCTCCTCCTCCGGGGTGATCCGGGGAATCTTCCCGATCTCGTCCAGGTAGATTCTGAGGGGAGACGCCTCGTCCGCGTTTCTGGGTTCCCGTTTCTCCTCTTCGGCCTCCCGGATCGGGATACGGATTTCCTCCGCTGCTTGCAGGACGGATTCCAGATCGTCATCGGTCAGGTTTCCGGAGGAGACCAACTCATCGATCTCTTCGGATCGGATATACCCTCTTTTCCGGCCCTCCCGGATCAGATGGCGGCCCCGGTCCGACATTTTCTCCCGCGGTTCCCGGTTCATCCCTTCCCCTTCAGATCGTGGTCTCGATCCGGAAGCCTTCCTCGTTTTCCCGGACCGGACGGGCGAGCACGTTCACCCCGTCGACCCGCGACCCGGGCGGTCCTTGGCGGACCGACTCGGTCAGTCGGTTCACGTCCTCCGTCGGACCTTGCGCCTCCGCCTCGACGCCGCCGTCCCGGAGGTTTCGAACGAAACCGGTCAGGCCGAGCCTCTCCGCCTCGAGGCGTGTGAAATAGCGGAATCCCACCCCCTGCACGCGGCCCCGCACCAGGAGCTGCCTGCGGATCGTGTCGCTCACTCTCCCATCTGCTTCCACAGGAGCTTCACCGCCTCCTCCGGTTCGGAAACGACCGGGAATGAACCGTCCGGATCCCATGTGTCGATTCCGACCAGGGGCACCCCCAGTTTTCTGGTCAGGGCGATTTCGGAAAGGGTGCCGTAACCGCCCGCCACCGCGATCACCCCGTGGCAGGAGCGGGGGATCAGCACGTTTCTCCCCTGGCCGAAACCGGTGGCGATCCGCACCGTCAGATAAGGATTGCCTTCATCCGGATCCGCGGTGGGGAGCACGCCGACGGCGATCCCTCCCCCCTCGCGGGCGCCCCTCGCGGCCGCTTCCATCACTCCTCCCATTCCGCCGCAGACAAGAACGGCCCCGCGTTCCGCGATGAGTCGCCCCACTTTCTCCGCCTTCCCGGCCGTCGCGGCGTCGCAGCTGCCTGCGCCGATGATGCCGATCTGCATCGAGTATTCTCCCCTTAAAAGAAGAGCCGTGAGGCGGGGGCCACGACGGCGCTCGAGAAGAAAAACCGGTTGCTTGCCGAAGAGGAGGCGCGGCGCGCCCGCTCCACGTGCGCATTTTAACCGAAAGGAGAAGGAAGGTCAAAAAAAGGGCGCCGGCTCTCGAAAGAGCTCGGAACCAGCCTTTCCAGGCTCTGCTTGGTGATTGGATTACCGGTGAGAAAAGTATGGTCGGGGCGACTGGATTT